>NZ_FXWZ01000002.1:900000-1154053 GCF_900184225.1 Brevibacterium ihuae
GAGCACGAGGGCGATCGAGGTCGTCACCGCGCCGCCCGGGGTGCGGTAGCCGCGCGGCAGATCCGGCTCCTTGAACCGGAGCACGACGTGGGAGAGGTTGAGGAGCACGTAGGACACGGTGGCGCCGAACACCGCGACGTTGAGGAGCACGCCGCCGTTGCCGCCGGTGGCCACCGCGAGGATGAAGCCGATGGTGCCGGGCACGATGAGCGCCATGTACGGGGTCTTGCGACCGCCGGTGAGCGAGAGCCAGCGCGGCAGGTAGCCTGCCCGGGAGAGGGCGAAGAGCTGGCGCGAGTAGGCGAAGATGATCGAGAAGAAGCTCGCGATGAGACCCGCGAGACCGGCCCAGTTGACGAAGGTCGCGAGGGCGGAGTTCTCGCCGTAGACGACGCGCACGGCCTCGGGCAGCGGGTTGTCGGACACGCCCATCGCCTCGGAGCCGGCGGTGCCGGGGACGATGATGAGCATGAGGGCGCCGAACACGACGAGGACGCCCATCGCGACGAGGATGCCGCGGGGCATGTCGCGCTTGGGATCGGCGGACTCCTCGGCGGCGAGCGGCACGCCCTCGATCGCGAGGAAGAACCAGATGCCGAACACGAGGGCGGCGAGCACGCCGGAGATGCCGTACGGGAGGAACTCGCTCGACCCGAGCGAGCCGTCGGGCACGGTGTCGAACATGTTCGCCGTGTCGACGTGCCAGATCATGCCGAGGACGAAGGCGAGGAGTGCGACGACGGCGATGATCGTGATGCCGAAGATCACGCGGAGGGCCTCGCCCACGCCCCACAGGTGGATGCCGACGAACACCGCGTAGGCGACGAGGTAGATCGTCCACGCGGGGACCGATTCGGGCAGGATGCCGAGCGCCTTGACGTAGCCGGCGATGAAGGTCGAGATCGCCGCGGGCGCCATGGTGTACTCGATGAGGATCGCCATGCCGGTGGCGAAGCCGCCGAGCGGGCCGAGCGCGCGCCGGGCGAAGCCGTAGCCGGCGCCGGCGGTCGGCAGCGTGGAGGAGAGCTCCGCGAGGCCGAGCGACATGCACACGTACATCAGGCCCATGAGGCAGAAGGCGATCGCGAGACCGCCCCAGCCGCCCTCGGCGAGGCCGAGGTTCCAGCCGGAGAAGTCCCCGGAGATGACGTAGGCGACGCCGAGGCCGGCGAGCAGCACCCAGCCCGCCGCGCCCTTCTTCAGCTGTCGCCGCTCGAGATAGTTGTCCTCGACATGGCCGTACTCGACTCTGCGGGTCATCGCTCGTTCCTGTCCGTGAGTGCACCCGGCGGCCGATCGACCCCCTGCGCCAATGGTCTGTTCACAATCCATTAGGATGGGGACACTGTAATTTCGGTCACATCGGGGTGTCAAGAGTTCCCGCCCCGGGGTGTCACGAGTCGGAACGAGGGTCCAGGAATGGGAGCGAGGGGTCAGCGATGAGCACGGTCCGCCCGGTGCGCACGGGCAATGCGTTCGAGGACACGATCGCGCAGCTCCTCCGCGCCATCCGGCTCGGCGAGTTCATGGTCGGCGAGAAGCTCCCGGCGGAGCGCGATCTCGCCCGTTCGCTCGGGGTGTCCCGCGCGACCCTGCGCGAGGCGCTCCACGAGCTCAAGGAGACCGGGATCGTCGAGGTGACCCGCGGTCGCTACGGCGGAACCGTGGTCATCGGCCTGCCGAAGGACCATGGCGACCTCGCGGCGATCGACCCGGCCGAGCTCGCCGACGCGCTCGCGTTCCGCGAGGTGCTCGAGACGGCCGCGGCCCGGATCGTCGCCGCAGCGCCGCTGTCGGCCGCGCAGCGGCAGGAGCTCCGGAGCGCCTGCACGGACTGCGAGGAGGCCGAGCTCGTCGAGTACCGCGCCTTCGACTCCCGCTTCCACCTCACGCTCGCCGAGCTCACCGGCATCCCCTCGCTGCGCACCGCGGCGGCGGAGACGCGCGACCGGGTCAATGCGCTGCTCGACCGGATCCCGCTCCTGCAGCCGAACCTCGATCATGCGAACGACCAGCACGAACTCCTCGTCGACGCGGTGCTGTCCGGCGACGTCGAGGCCGCCGTGCGGCACGCGGCCGATCATGCCCGGGGAACGGCCGCACTCCTCCAGGGCTACCTGGAGGAGTGAGACGGAGCCTGCGGGCTCAGAGGTTCGGGAAGGTGCCGATCGACTCGCCCTCGCCGGCCTCGAGGAGGGACTTGCCGCGGCCGACGATCTTCTTGTCGACCTTGCCGACGACCTTGTGGTCCTTCTCCGGGTAGTCGAACTGGGAGAGCACGTAGCGCATCGCCTCGAGGCGGGCGCGCTTCTTGTCGTTCGACTTCACCACGGTCCACGGCGCGTGGGCGGTGTCGGTGTAGAAGAACATCGCCTCCTTCGCCTCGGTGTAGGCGTCCCACTTATCGCGGCTGGCGAGGTCGGTGGGCGAGAGCTTCCACTGCTTGACCGGGTCGTTGGACCGGGCCAGGAAGCGTGCGGCCTGCTCGGCCTGGGACACCGAGAACCAGAACTTGATGAGGTGGATCCCGGAGTCGACGAGCATCCGCTCGAACTCGGGGCAGGTGCGCATGAACTCGAGGTACTGCGCGGGATCGCAGTAGCCCATGACGCGCTCGACGCCGGCCCGGTTGTACCAGGAGCGGTCGAAGAACACGAGCTCCCCGCCGCTGGGCAGGTGCTCGACGTAGCGCTGGAAGTACCACTGGGACTGCTCGCGCTCGGTGGGCACGCTGAGCGCGACGATGCGGGCGCCGCGCGGGTTGAGGTGCTCCATGAACCGCTTGATCGACCCGCCCTTGCCGGCGGCGTCGCGGCCCTCGAAGAGGATCGCGACCTTCTCGTTGTTCGTCCGGATCCAGAGCTGGAGCTTGAGGAGCTCGATCTGGAGCTGGCGCTTCTGGCGCTCGTAGCTGCGGCGCGTGAGCTTGGTGTCGTAGGGGTAGTTCTCCCGCCACGCGGGCAGTCCGCCCGGACCGCTCGGCACCTCGACCTTCGCATCCTTGGCGGCCTGGACCTTGACCTTGGAATGGAGCTCGACGAGTTCGTCGACCTCGTAGCGGTTGTGGTCGTGCTCGATATCGAGATTGGTCATGCGGCCCCCTCGGCGCTGTGGGTCAAGCGGCACGGGAGGCGCCGCCGATCAATTGTACCGAACAGGGCGAGCGGTCCGGACGGGCGGGGTCGGACCCTCAGCCCAGCGCGGCGACGGCGGCGTCGTAGTCCGGCTCGGAGGTGATCTCCGGGACGAGCTCGGTGTACGTCACGGTGCCCGACTCGTCGAGCACGAGCACGGCGCGGGCAAGCAGCCCGGCCATCGGGCCGTCGGCGAGCGTGAGACCGAAGTCCTCGCCGAAGGTTGAGCGGAACGCCGAGGCGGCGGTGACGTTGTCGATGCCCTCGGCCCCGCAGAAGCGGGACTGGGCGAACGGCAGATCCTGGGACACGCAGAGCACGGCGGTGTTGTCGAGACCCGCGGCGATCTCGTTGAAGCGGCGCACCGAGGCGGCGCACACGCCGGTGTCGATGCTCGGGAACACGTTGAGCACGACGCGCGTGCCGGAGAACGCGCCGCTCGTCACCGCGCCGAGGTCGGTGCCGACGAGGTCGAAGGCCGGCGCCTGGGAGCCGGTGGCGGGGAGATCGCCGGAGGTGTGGACGGGATTCGATTTGAATGCGGTTTCAGCCATACCACCATCCTCGCCTGCCCGCGGCCGGCGATCAACCGTCCGCGGCGTCCTTCCGGTCCCGCCGGGCGGCCTCGCGCGCGGCCTCCTCCTCCTCGATCTCGTGGACCGTGGGCGAGAATCTCCGCTCGAACACGACGAGCGCACCCACCACCACGGCGCCGAGGAGGGCGAGCAGCACCGGACCGAGCACGGGGTCGTAGGGCGCGAGCAGGGCACCGGGGGCGCTCTCGTCGCCGCCGGACGCGGCCTGCCACGGCCACAGGGCGCGGAGCGAGCCGATCATCAGCCCGGTCATGACGAGCAGGGTGAGGCGGCGATGCCGGGTGAGGAGGTGCTTGAGCAGCCGCACGAACGAGGCGAGACCGACGAGCGCGCCGAGGCCGAACACCGCGATGTAGCCGAGGTCCCGGTCGTCGAGCGCTCCCATCGTCGTCGAGTAGAGGCCGACGGCGAGGAGGAAGAACGAGCCGGACACCCCGGGGACGACGAGAGCGCAGATCGCGATCGAGGCGGCGAAGAAGACGACGACGAGCGACGGGTCTGCCTGCGCGCCGCCGTCGGCGAATCCGATGAGCACGAAGGCGAGGGCCGCGGCGGCGACGACGAGCCCGGCGTCGAGCAGCCGGGTGCCGGCGGTCGGCGCGTCCCGGGACGGGAGCATGAGCACCGGCACGAGGATGCTCATCGCGACGAGCCCGAAGAACAGTCCGCGCGAGGCCTCGGGGTGGTCGGCGACGAAGCGGGCCATGATCCCGGCCGCGGTGAGCACGGCGGCGGCCATCCCGATGAGCACGGGGACGATGAGCATCCACTGCGTGCGGGCGAGCTCCTCCCGGAATCCGGTCCAGCGGTCCGGGCCGACGACGAGCCGCTTGAGCGCGGACAGCACGTGGGAGGCGGAGTCGATGAGCTGGTCGTAGACACCGGTGACGAGGGCGACCGTGCCGCCGGAGACCCCGGGGACGAGCTCGGCCAGGCCGATGAGGAAGCCGCGGACCAGGTCGAGGGGCAGAACCCACAGCGGGCGGCGCTCCGTGCCCGTCGTCATCCGGCGGTCCTCTCGCGGACCTGGCGCTGGATCCGGGCGAGCATCCCGCTCATCCCCCGCAGCCGCAGGGGGCTCACCTGGTCCTCGAGCGACAGGCGCAGCGGCAGCTCGGCGGGCACCGCGAGCACGGTCGCGGCCGGCCGGCCGTCGAGCCCCTCGTGGAGGATCCCGGCGAACCCGCGGGTGGTGGGCGCCTCGGGCGGGGCGCTGAAGTGGAGGCGCACGGTGCGCTCCGCGTCGTCGTCGACCTCGGTGACGAGGAAGATCGGCGACTGGCACTCCGGCACCGGCTCGAGGAACTCGGGGTGCTCGGCATAGCGCTCCGGGAGGTCCGGGAGCTCCTGGCTGAACTCGAGGAGGAGCTGGAGCTTGTCCGGATCCGGCATCGCGGCGAAGTCGTCGGCGATCTCCTGGAGACCGCCGGGCAGGGGTGCGGCCTCGGTCATCGTCGGGGAGCCTCCCCCGGCTCCTCGCCGCGCACGATCGGCACACGGACGACGTTGCCCCATTCCGTCCACGAGCCGTCGTAGTTCCTCACCCGGTCGAAGCCGAGCAGGTGGTGGAGGACGAACCACGTGTGGCTCGAGCGCTCGCCGATCCGGCAGTAGGCGATGACGTCGGAGTCCGCGCCCAGGCCGAGGTCGTCGCGGTAGAGCGCGCGGAGCTCCGCGGCCGACCGGAAGGTGCCGTCCTCGTTCGCGGCCTTCGCCCACGGCACCGAGTGCGCGGTGGGGATGTGGCCGCCGCGCAGGGCGCCCTCCTCGGGGTAGTCGGGCATGTGGGTGCGCTTCCCGGTGTACTCGTCGGGGCTGCGGACGTCGATGAGCGGAACGGTGCCGATGCTCTCGAGGACCTCGGGGAGGAACGCGCGGATGGCCGAGTCGTCGCGGTCGACGACGGGATAGTCGACCTGCGGGCGCTCGGGCTTCGCGGTGGTGAGCTCGCGGCCCTCGGCCTGCCACAGGGCGCGTCCGCCGTCCATGAGGCGCACGTCGGAGTGGCCGAACAGCGTGAAGACCCACAGCGCGTATGCGGCCCACCAGTTGGACTTGTCGCCGTAGATCACCACGGTCTCGTCCCGGCCGATGCCCTTGGACCCCATGAGCGCGGCGAAGCCCGCGCCGTCGACGTAGTCACGGGTGACGGGGTCGTTGAGCTCGGTGTGCCAGTCGATCTTCACCGCGCCGGGGATGTGCCCGGTCTCGTAGAGCAGCACGTCCTCGTCGCTCTCGACGATGACGACGCCCGGGGTGTCGAGGTGGTCGGCCACCCACTGCGTGCTCACCAGACGCTCGGGATGGGCGTACTCGGCGAACTTCGGGTTCGTGCTGTCGGCGGGTGCTCTCACGATGCCTCCACGGTCTCGGGTTCGAATGGTCCACTCAGCCCAACCGCACCGCGACGGCCGCTTATTCCCGCCCGCCGTCCGGCGCCCGGCCCGCCAGGCAGGTCCCGGTCGCGGTCCCGGAGGCCGCGACCTCGGCGGGAGACCCGGCGGCGACGATCCGGCCGCCGGCGGCACCCGCCCCCGGCCCGAGGTCGATGACGTGGTCGGCGCGGGCGACAACCCGCATGTCGTGCTCGACGACGACGACCGTGCTCCCCTGATCGACGAGACGCTCGAGCTCGGCGACGAGGAGGTCGACGTCGGCGGGATGGAGTCCGGTCGTCGGCTCGTCGAGCAGGTACACCGTGTGGCCGCGGGACGCGCGCTGGAGCTCGGTGGCGAGCTTGATCCGCTGCGCCTCCCCGCCGGAGAGCTCGGTGGCCGGCTGCCCGAGGGTGAGGTACCCGAGTCCCACGGCGGCGAGCGCGTCGAGCGCCCGGGTGATGCGGGCGTCGCCGGCGAACACCGGCCGGGCGTCGCGCACGGTGAGGTCGAGGACCTCGGCGACGGTGCGGTCGTTCCACGTGATCTCGAGGGTCTCGGCGGTGTAGCGGGCGCCTCCGCAGTCCGGGCAGCGGGCGTAGCTGCCGGGGAGGAACACGAGCTCGACCTCGATCTGCCCCTCACCCGAGCACGTGGGGCAGCGCCCCTCGGGGACGTTGAACGAGAACCGGCCCACGCCCCAGCCGCGCGCCTGCGCCTCCGGGGTCCCGGCGAAGAGCTGCCGGACCCGGTCGAACAGCCCGGTGTACGTCGCGAGGCACGACTGAGGGCTGCGCCCGATGGGCTTCTGCGTGATGTGGACGAGGCGGTCGACCGCCTCGGCGCCGGTGACGCTCCGGATGCGCGGCGCGTCCTCCGGCGCGGCGTCCTCCCCGCCGTCCTCGACGACGGTCGTGCGCACGCGACCGGCGAGCACCCGGCCGAGCACGTGGGTGACGAGCGTCGACTTGCCCGACCCCGACACCCCGGTGACGGCGGTGAGCACGCCGAGCGGGAACTCCGCGTCGAGGTCGTCGAGGGTGCGCGCGGTGATGCCCTCGAGCCGCAGCCGCCCGCGCGGGGTGCGGGCTTCGGCCGCGGTCCGGAGGGCGGGCGCCGGGGCGCCGAGGTAGCGCGCGGTGATCGAGCCGCTGTCCTCGGAGAGCTCGGCGACCGGCCCGGAGTGGAGGATCCGCCCGCCCTCGACGCCGGCGCCGGGACCCACGTCGATGACCCAGTCGGCGTGCTCGACGAGGCCCATGTCGTGCTCGACGAGGAGGACGGAGTTGCCCTCGGCTAGGAACCGGTCGAACAAATCGAGGAGGACGCCCTTCTCCGTCGGATGGAGACCGGCCGAGGGCTCGTCGAGGACATAGGCGACGCCGAACAGGCCGGAGCGGAGCTGGGCGGCCAGCCGGAGGCGCTGGAGCTCGCCGGCGGACAGGGTGGCGGCCGGCCGGTCGAGCGAGAGGTGTCCGAGGCCGAGCCGGACGGTGGTGTCGAGCACGGGGAGCGCGGCCGGCAGGAGGATCCTCTCGGCCTCCTCCTCCGGGGTCCCCTCGCCTGCCGGCAGCGCGGCGAGGCGTGCGGTGAGGCGGGCGTGGACGTCCGCTGCGGTGCGGGCCATGAGCGCGTGGACGGGCTCATCGAGGTAGGTCACCCGCAGCGCGTCGGCACCGAGCCGGTGGCCGTCGCAGGCCGGGCACGTCCGGGTGTCGAAGTGCCGCAGGGCGCGCGCCCGGGTCTTCTCCGATTTCGTGTCGTGGTACGTGTGCAGGAGGTAGCGGCGCACGGAGGACCATTTGCCCTGGTAGTCGCGCTGGATCCGGCCGGCCTCGCGCTCCGGGGACACCGTGACGACCGGCTGCTCCTCGGTGAAGAGGATCCATTCGCGGGTGTCGGCGGGCAGGGTGTGCCACGGGGCGTGGATGTCGATGCCGAGGGTGCGGAGGATGTCCCGGAAGTTCTTGCCGAGCCACGCTCCCGGCCAGGCGGCGATCGCGCCGTCCGCGATCGAGAGCGCGGGGTCGGGAACCATCGAGTCCTCGGTCGGCTCGTGGAGGACCCCGGCGCCGTGGCATCGCGGGCACATCCCCTCCGGGGTGTTCGGGCTGAAGGCGTCCGAGGTCAGCCGACCCCCGTGGAGCGCCGAGCCGCGCGTGAGGACATCCGCGGGATGATCGCCGGCGCGGGAGTACAGGAGCCGGATCGCGTTCGACAGCGTCGTGATCGTGCCGACGGTCGAGCCGCGGTGTGCCGCTGCTCGAGGGCGACCGTGGGCGGCATGCCGGTGACGGATTCGACCCGCGGGTCGACCGCGGAGCCGATGAGGCGGCGGGCGAAGGGGGCGATCGATTCGAGATAGCGCCGCTGCGCCTCCCCGTGGAGGGTGCCGAAGGCGAGCGAGGACTTGCCGGACCCGGAGACGCCCGTGAAGGCGACGAGGCGGCCGCGCGGGAACGCGGTCGTCACGTGCCGGAGGTTGTGGAGGCGGGCGTCGTGGACGTGGACGAGGCCGGAGGGATCGACGGGCATGGGACCACGCTACCGGGCACAATGGTGCCCATGAGCGATCTCTACCTCTCCACCGATCCCGCCGCCGACGCGCTCCTCGCGGAGAACCCCTTCGCCCTGCTCACCGGCATGCTCCTCGATCAGCAGGTGACGATGGAGTCCGCGTTCGCCGGCCCCGCGAAGCTCGCCGAGCGCCTGGGCGGGTACTCCCCCGCCGTCGTCGCGGACATGGACCCTGAGGCGTTCCTCGCCGCGTTCCGGGAGAAGCCGGCGGTCCACCGGTTCCCGAAGTCGATGGCCGAGCGGGTGCAGAAGCTCGCCGCCGCGATCTGCGCCGACTACGACGGCGACGCGGCGGCGATCTGGACCGCGGGTGACCCGGATGGTCCCGAGGTGCTGCGCAGCCTCAGGGCGCTGCCGGGATTCGGAGAGCAGAAGGCGCAGATCTTCCTCGCCCTGCTCGGCAAGCAGTTCGGCCTCGCGGCCGACGGCTGGCGCGAGGCGGCGGGCGAGTACGGGGACGCCGCAGCCCGCCTGTCGATCGCCGATGTCGTCGACGAGCACACGCTCACCGAGGTGCGCGAGACGAAGAAGACCCGCAAGGCCGCCGCGAAGGCGCGGAAGCAGTAGCCGGCCCGGCCCTCCGACCGGCGACCCGGTCACCTCACATGTCGACGGTGCGGGACTCCCCAGCCTGCGGGGTGCCCTTCGACGCGGCAGCGGCGATCATCGACACCATCGTCCGCACGCCGCCGGGGGAATCCCAGAACTGCGCGGTGCGCGGAGTGACGCGGATGAGGCGCACGTCCGGGTCGTCGGCGCCGCCGGAGAACCAGGCGGAGGTGAAGGTGTTCCACAGCTCCTTCTGCTTCTCGACGTCGCGGATCACCGCCGCGGTGCCGGAGACGGAGACCCAGCTCGACTTCCCGGAGTAGGCGACGTTGACCTCCGAGTCGCGGGCGAGCTCGTCGACGACGTCGGAGCCGACCGAGGTGATGAACCAGACGTCGCCGTCCTCGACGACCTCCTGGGTGCCCATCGGCCTGGAGACGAGCGTGCCGTCGGTGTCGACCGAGGTGAGCATCGCGATCCGGGTGTTGTTCATGAGCTCCCGGACCTTCTCGCGGAGCTCGGCCTCGGAGGTGCGGGTGGTGTCATTCATGGCGGGTTCCTTCCCATCGACGTGTACCCCCACTCTTCCAGGAACAAGGCACCTTGTCGATGGAACGGCCTCGAGGACTCGGCGGATGCTCAGCCGGAGGCCAGCCGCTCCCGCAGTCCCCGCTCCCCGGCGGCCATGACCCGGCCGTGCGCCCAGGGTGCGAGCGGTCGCAGTGCGCGCACGAGGCGGCGACGGCTCACCACGCACCAGGTGATGGTGAGTGCGGTACCCGCACCCGCCTCGGTCGCGGTGAGCCGCCCGGTGCCGCGGAGGTCGCCGGCGGCGCGGACGAGGGCGCGCTCCGGCGGGCGGGCCTCGGTGAGCTCGAGGGCGAAGCGCAGGCGGTGTCCGAGCGGGCTGCCGATGGTGAGGGCCACCCGCCGCCCGGGCGCGCCCTCACCGGGGTCGGCGAGGACCCGCGCGCTGCGGATCCCCGGCCACCACCGGGGCAAGTGCTCGACCGCGATGAGCTCCTCCCACACCCGCGCAGGCGGCACCGGAGCCGTCCACGTCGAGGTGAAGTGGAACGCCGCGGATTCCCCGGGCGCGGGTGCGGTGTGCCGGTGGGGCCCGGCCGGTGCGGGGTGCGCGGTGATCGGGGTGCCGCTCAGCCGGCGGACCAGCCGGCGTCGACCGGGATCACGGCGCCGTTGACGTCGGAGGCGGCGTCCGAGGCGAGGAAGGCGATGACCTGGGCGAGCTCCTCGGGCTTGGCGTTGCGGATCGCGCTCTGGTGGACCGGGGTGATCGCGGCGAGCCCGTGCTCGGGATCCATCGCGGACATGTCGGTGCCGGACATGATGTTCGTCTCCACTCCGCCCGGGCAGGCCGCGTTGCAGCGGATGCTCTGCTTGCCGTAGGTGTAGGCAGTGTTGAGGGTGAGGCCGATGAGCCCGTGCTTGGAGGAGGTGTAGGCGGCACCGGCGGCGCCCCCGCGCAGGGAGGCCGAGCTGCCGACGTTGACGATCGCGCCGCCGCCGCGCTCGAGCATGACCGGGATCGCGGCGCGGATGAGGTACATCGGGGCGGTGAGGTTGACCCGGAGGATCCGGTCCCACTGCGCGGTGTCGACGTGGGCGGCCCCGGAGAAGTCGTCCATGATCCCGGCGTTGTTGACGAGCCCCAGGCGGTCGCCGCGCTCGGCGGCGAGTGCGATGAGATCGGCGGCGGCCTGCTCGTCGGAGATGTCTGCGACGACGGCGGTCGCCTCGCCCCCGGCTCCGGTGACGAGCTCGACGGTCTCGTGCGCGGAATCGGCGATGTCGGCGACGACGACATGGGCCCCGCGCGAGGCGAGGAGGCGGGCGGTGGCCCGGCCGATGCCGGAGCCGGCTCCGGTGACGACGATCGTGTGGCCGGTCATGTCGGTGGTGGTCATGGATCCTCCGTGGTTCGGTGACGTGGACGGCGGCCGGGTGTGAGGCGCGCCACCTCGAGCCTGTCACAGTCGGGTGGCGCTCGCACCCGAACGCCGGGGGAACTGCCGGTGACGATAATGGGGGCATGCACATCGTCCTCGGCCCCGCCGGTTCCGCCCCCGACGCATCCGGCCCCTCGGGATCCGAGGCGCCGGCGTGGCAGGCCCTCCTCGTCGAGGACGACCGGACCGTCGGCAGCCGCGAGGCCCCGCTCGAGCACCTGCCGGAGCTCGTGCGCTCGCTCGCCGCAGAAGCGCCCCGGCCCGAGGCGATCCGCTGGGTGTGGTCGCAGACGGCCCAGGTGTATCCGCCGCTCCTCGCCGCCGGGATCGTCCCGGCGCGCTGCTGGGATCTGAGCCTGTGCCAGCGGATCCTCCGGGATGCCGCCGCCCTGCCGCTCACCGGGGTCGACTACTCCCCCGTCGTCCCGCTCGACCCGACGCCCCCGGAGCCGGCCGAGGAGCGGGTGGTGCCGCGGGTGGACCCCGGGCAGGGATCGCTGTTCGATGCGCCGGCGGACGGCGACGATGCCCCGGAGCCCTCGGCCGAGCAGCTCGCCGCCGAGCTCGCCGCGCAGCTGCGCGCCGTCGCCGGCAGTCGGCACCCGCAGCGGCTCCTCCTGCTCCTCGCCGGGGAGTCGCAGGGCGGGATGATCGCGGTCGAGATGCACCGCGCCGGCCTCCCCTGGCGACGCGATGTCCACGAGCGCCTCCTCGCGGACGCGCTCGGGCCACGTCCGGTCGACGGCGCGCGCCCGGAGCGGATGCAGGCCCTCGCCGACCGGATCGCGGCGACGCTCCAGGTGCCCGACGTCAATCCCGACTCCCAGCCCTCGCTGCTGCGCGCTCTCCACACCGCGGGCGTCCCGGTGCGGTCGACGAGCAAATGGGATCTGCTCGCCTGGGCGGAGGAGGGCGGAGCGCGCGCCGAGCAGCGGCACGCCCTCATCGCCGAGGTGCTCGAGTACAAGACGCTGCACCGGCTGTGGACCGCGAACGGCTGGCAGTGGCTCGATGCGTGGGTGGAGGACGACCGGTTCCACCCCTCCTACGCCGTCGGCGGGGTGGTGACCGGACGCTGGGCCGCGCACGGCGGCGGCGCCATGCAGATCCCCGGCACCGTCCGCGATGCGGTGCGCGCCGACCCGGGGTGGGCGCTCACCGTCGCCGACGCCTCCCAGGTCGAACCGCGGATCCTCGCGGCGATGTCCGGGGACCGGGCGCTCGCGCAGGCCGGCCGCGACGGCGACATGTACCTCGGCGTCGCGGAGCTCGGACGGCGTGCCGGGTCGGCGGTGAGCGAGCGCTCGCGGGCGAAGATCGCCCTGCTCGGCGCGATGTACGGCTCGACGACCGGGGACTCCGGGGCGCTCGTCCCCCATCTGCGCCGGCTGTTCCCCGTGGCCCTCGACTTCGTCGAATCCGCGGCGCGGGCCGGCGAGCGGGGTGAGCGGGTGGCGACGTGGCTCGGCCGGACCTCGCCGGTGCCGGACGAGCGGTGGTGGGAACGGGTCGCCGACGTCAGCACGGCGGAGGCCGAATCGCGGGCGGGCTCCCTGCGCCGCTCCCACGGTCGGTTCACCCGGAACTTCGTCATCCAGGGCACGGCCGCCGAATGGGCGCTGTGCTGGATGGGCGGGGTGCGCCGGCGGCTCCTCGCCGGCACCCCGGACGGGCGACCCCTGCGGACCCGGATGGTGTTCTTCGTCCATGACGAGATCGTGCTCCACGGCCCGGAGGAGGAGGCCGAGGCGGTCCGCGCACTCGTCTCCGCGGCGGCCTCCGAGGCCGGACGGCTGCTGTTCGGCGCAGCTCCCGTCGAGTTCCCGCTCACCGTCGCGACGGTGAGGTCCTACGCCGAGGCGAAGTGAGGCGGGGCGGCCGGGTCTCCGGTCGGCAGGCAGATCCAGCCCTCCACGCGAGCCGCCTCGGCCTGTTCCGGTTCGGGGCGGAGGCAGCGGCCGCCGGCGACCTCGCGCGCGAGGAGAGCCGAGAGGACCGCATCCACGGCGTCGTCGCTGTCGGCGCAGAGCTCGTCGTACCCGTGCCACTCGAGCCACGGGAGCATGTCCGCCAACCGGCGGACGAGGTCCCGCCGACGCGCGTCGTGGTCCCTGCCCTTGTACCCCCGATGCGGAAGTCCCCAGACCTTGAGGGCGGCGGCCGGATACACCTCGCAGGCTGACCCGGTTCCATCCCGAGCGGTATCGACGCCGTGCGCGCGGAGCCGCGCGGCGACGGCGGCCCAGCGGAAGGCCGGATGGGCGATGCGGTCGGTCGACACGCTCAGCGGCACCACCCCGGCCCGTGCGCGGACGACGAGGTCCGTGGTGCGCATCGCCAAATGCCTGCGCCACCCGTCCCCGGTCGGCAGCTCGGCGCTCACGTCTCCGCGGGCGTGGGCCGCGATGAGCGCGGCGAAGGGCTGCGGCCATCCGAAGGGCACGTCGACCCCGGTCCGGTCGGCGCGGACCACGGCGGCCACGACGGTGTCGTCATCCGCGCCGACGGCCACGCTGTCGATGTGGACGCGGTGGTCCGCGGGATCCTCGACGAGGAATGCCAGGCCGGTTCTCCGCGGGTCTGCCGCGAGATCGATCCCGCACCAGATGCTCCCGGTTCGCGTCGTCGTGTCCATAGATGTCCCATCCTCCACCCCGGCGCGGATACCGCAAGGCGCTCGCGGCCGGGCCTAGGGTGATCCCACAGGAGGCAGACCATGGACTTCGACGTGATCCCGGGCGACATCGCGACGCAGGCGGTGCTCCTCGGCTGCGCCTTCGTCCTCGCGGCGATCATCGGCATCGAGCGCGAGGTCCGGCACAAGAGCGCCGGAGCGCGCACGCACATCCTCGTCGGCCTCGGGTCCGCCCTGTTCACCCTCGTCTCGGTCTACGGCTTCGCGGGGATGGTCGACGACGAGACCGTGCGGGACCCCGGCCGGATCGCCGCCCAGATCGCCACCGGGATCGGCTTCCTCGGCGCCGGCGTGATCTTCGTCCGGCAGAACGTCGTGTCCGGACTCACCACCGCCGCCTCGATCTGGGTGAGCGCGTCGGTGGGAATGGCGTGCGGGGCGGGGATGCCGCTCATCGGCGCGCTCGCCGTCGTGTTCTACCTGCTCACCGTCACCGTGGTGAACGCGCTCGTCGAGAAGCTCAGGAGGCCCGAGCTCGCCGAGCACTTCACCGTCGAGTACGAGGACGGCAAGGGTGTGCTCCGCGACATCCTCGAGCAGACCTCGCGCCAGGGCTACGAGTCCTCCCTCAACCACACCCGGCGCGTCCCGAACGGCGGCCGGCATCTCATCGAGGCCGAGCTCCGATTCACCCCGCGGCAGAGCGGTGTGGAGCGCGGGGTGTTCGAGATCCTTCACGACATCGAGGGCGTCCACTCCGTCGAGGTCAACGAGCAGGTCAACGACTGACCTGCGCGTTCATTGCCCCGGTGGGACCCCGGCGAGTACCGTCGGGAGCACCGGCCCGCACGGTGCGGGCCTCCCCTCGACGAGGAGACCCGCCATGATCACCGCTTCCCCGGGCCTCGGCTTCCACGGCTCGGCCGAGATGCCGCTCAAGGAGCAGCCCGGGTGCGTCACCATCGACTGCGGCCGGGAGTGAGGGCCGAGCCGAAGCCGCTGAGCCCGGCGCAGGCGCGCCGCGTCGAGGAGCAGTGGAGCACGTTCACCCGCACGGGGCACCTGGAGGTCTCGATGAGCACCGGGCGCTCGGTGCTCCTCCTCATCGGAGCGGTGGTCTTCGCCGGGCTCGCCGCGCTCGCCATCGTCGTCAACGTCCAGGCGGTCATGTGGGGCGAGGAGACGTGGCACATCCTCCTCAACCCGATGTTCTGGATCTTCGTCGCCGGCTTCGTGCTGTTCGGCGTGCTCGGCATCCCGGCGGCGACGGTGGCCATCGCGAACCGGCCCTCTCTCGTGCTGACACGGGAGGGGTACTTCCGCGTGGTCGGACTCCCCGGCCGATGCCTTCGCCACGGCTTCCTTCCCTGCACCGCTGTCGAAGCCGTCATCCTCACCAATATCCCCTCGCTCCGCTGGCCGATGCCTCCGACCCGCCTGGTGACCCTCGTCCTCACCCCGGAGACCTTCGACCGGCACATCGCTCATCAGCGGGCGACGAATCGACGGCTCCGACCGGCCGAATCCCGGTTCTTCGGCCCCCGGGCGGTCGCACTCCATGATGGGTACCGGCACGGCACTCGGGTCGCGTTCGAGCTGTTCGCCTGCGTGCACCGACAGGCCGTGCGCGAGTTCTGAGCGGATACCGGCCGGTCAGTCGGGTGCGACGGCACCTGCTGCCAGCGCGATCTCCCGGTAGGCCGCAGCCAGGTCGTCGAGGCTCGAATGGGCGTTGAGGCCGCTCGGGTTCGGGGCGACGAACAGCTCGGTGTCCGGCCACGGCGAGGGCTGCCTCCCGACCTTCGCGCGCGGGAGTCCGAACGCGGTCCGGTAGGCGGTGATGCCGAGGACTGCGACGACGCGCGGCCGCTGCTCGAGGACGAGCCGGTCGAGCCGCGCCGCACCCTCACGGAGCTCCTCGGCGGTGAGCTCGTCCGCGCGGGCGGTGGCGCGCGGACAGATGTTGCTGATGCCGATGCCGCGCTCGGTGAGCTGGGCGAGGTCGGCATCCGTGAACCCGGCCGAGGCGTCGATGAGCGAGGCGGTGATGCCGGCCCGGTGGAGCGCGGGGTAGAAGCGGTTGCCGGGCCGGGCGAAGTGCGCTCCGGTGGCTGCGGTCCACAGTCCCGGGTTGATCCCGACGAACAGCAGTCGGAGCGGATCGGGGAGGAGATCGGGGACGGTGGTGTCTCGGTACCCCTCGAGCTCGGCGCGGCTGAAACCCATGAGCGAACGGTACCGTGGGAGAGGTCGGCGCGCAGCGGGCGGGCCGCCCGTCCCGAAGGAGACCCCGATGATCAGGGCCGCGGAGTGAGTCGGAACGGTCGACCGCTCTCCTCGAAGGAGGCCGGGCGGGTGGAGGCGCTGTGGGCGACACTGCTCCGGACCGGCAGTGTCGAGATCCCGATGGGCGTCGGGCGCGTGGTCGCCGGACTGTGCGGCGCCGTCCTCTTCGCCGGGTTCACCGGCCTCGCACTCGCCGTCACCGCGCTCGAGGTGGTCCGCGGCGAGGAGACCTGGCAGGTCGTCCTCAATCCGCTGCTCTGGGTCTTCGTCGCCGGATTCGTCCTCTTCGGCATCATCGGGATCCCGTCGATCCTCGCGCTTCTCGCCGCGCGCCCGTCCCTCATCCTCACCCCCGAGGGGATGGCCGAGCACACCGGACGCACCGGTCACCGCACGCGGCGCTCGTTCCTCAGGTGGTCCGAGATCGACGACGTCCGCGCGACCTTCATCCCTCAGCGGTGGCCGCTGCCGCCCACGCACCTCGTCACGATCATCCTGTCACCCGCGGCCCACGACCGCCGCTCCGCCGATCGCGGTCGCGCCCGTCGCACCCTCGATGCTGTCGAAGCGCGGATCTCCGGGGCGAGGTCGGTCTCGCTGCGGTCGGGGTTCCGGGGAGGCAGCCGGGTGCTCGAGGCGCTGCTCTGCCGCGCCCACCGGCACTTCAGTCCCGGTCGTCGAGGAGGAACCCCCGGAGCACCGCGATGAATTCCTCGGGCTTCTGGGAGTGGATCCAGTGCCCGGCGCCCTTGATCATCACCCTCGCGGCGCGCGGGAACAGCGCGCGCATCGCATCCCCGTACTCGGGGCGGATGTAGTCGGAGTCCGCACCGCCGACCCACAGCACCGGGCGCTCGAACCGCGCGTCGCCGAGGTCGGGGAAGCCCCCGATGGTGCCGAGCGAGTCGTGGAGGAGCTCGAGATTGGGCTCCCAGCTCAGCCCCTCCTCGCCGGAGCGGAGGTTCTGGAGGAGGAAGCCGCGCACGGTGCGATTGGGGATCGGCCCGGCGAGCGCGTCGTCCGCCGCCGATCGTCCGTCGAGAGCGTCGAGGTCGAGGGCACGGAGGCTCGAGAGCAGGTGGTCGAACTCGCTGTCGCCCGAGGCCTTCGCGCCGTCCGCGTCGGTCCCGACCGGGGAGATGTCCTCGACGACGAGCCGGTCGACGAGATCGGGGTGCCGCAGGGCGAGGACCATCGCGACCTTGCCGCCCATCGAATGGCCGATGACGTCGACCGGACCCTCGGAGGCGAAGTCGGCCCGGAGCTCGGCCGCGACATGGTCGGCCATGTCGAGGTAGTCGAAGTCTGCGGTCCACTCGGAGCCGCCGTGGTTGGGCAGGTCGACGAGCAGGCTCGTGCATTCGGGCTGCAGGCCCTTGGCGATCCGGGTGAAGTTCTTCCCCCGGCCGAACAGCCCGTGGAGGAATACGACGCGGCGATCGCCGTCGCCGACGGTCCGGGTGCTGAGGTCGATGCGCTCGGTTTCGGTCACCGGTGCAGTCTATCGAGACCGCGCACAGCCCTCCCGGCGGCGCCGCCCCGCGGCTAGGCTGGTGATCATGACGAACTCCGAGCAGACTCCGGACCGGACGGACCTCCGAGAAGTGCAGGTCGTGGTCACCGGCGAGGTGCAGGGGGTGTCGTTCCGCGAATCGTGTCGCCGCGAGGCAGAGGCGCGCGGGGTCACCGGCTGGGTCCGCAACACCGACTCGGGCACTGTCGAGGCGCTGTTCGCCGGCCCGGGCGACGCCATCGAGGCGATGATCGACTGGTGCCGCACGGGTCCGCCGGCGGCCCAGGTCGCATCCGTCCACGCGGAGCCGAGCGACGGATCGACGCCGAGCACCGGATTCATCGTCCGCTGAGGAGGAGCATCATGCGACACGACACCGTCCTCCTCGACGTCGACGGCACCCTCATCGACTCGACCTACCACCACGCGATCGCCTGGCACCGCGCGTTCCGCGATCACGGCATCGACCTCCCGATGTGGCGCATCCACCGCGCGATCGGCATGGGCGGCGATCGGCTCGTCGCCGCCGTGGCCGGGGACGCGGTCGAGGAGCGCCTCGGCGATGCGCTGCGCGAGGCCCACGGGGAGAAGTACGAGGAGATCGCCGAGGACGTGGGGCCGCTGCCGGGCGCGCGCGAGCTCGTCGAGTTCCTCGGCGCGCGCTTCACCGTGGCCCTCGGCTCCTCGGGCAGTCCCGAACACACGGCGCTCGCGATGGAGAAGGTGGGTCTGGGCGAGCACGACATCGCCGCCGCGACCTCCTCAGGCGACGCCGTCTCCTCGAAGCCCTCACCGGACATCCTCCGCGCCGCGCTCGACCAGGCCGGCGGCACGAGTGCGATCGTCATCGGCGACGCACCCTACGACATCGTCGCGGCGGCCCGCATGGGAGCACCCTGCATCGCGGTGCGCACCGGGGGCTTCGGGCCGGCGGAGCTCGAAGCCGCCGGCGCAGTCCTCGTCGTCGACGGACTGCCCGAGCTCCTCGAGGCGGACTGGGACGCGCTCGCGCATGCCGCACCGCCGCCGCACGCCGAGGACGACCCGCCCGTGCTCTGACGGGCCGCGTCCCGATCGGTCCGGTGCGCGGTCAGGTGAGGAGCCGTACCGCTCCGGGCACCACGGTGACGTCGACGACTCCCCCGCCCTCGGAGCCGGCGAGCACCTCGTCGCCGTCGGCGAACACCGGAACGCCGTGCGGGACCGCCACGCGCACCCGGACGGCGCTCCGCTGCCGCAGCGGGGCGAGGAGGCGGTGGGCGCGGAGGTAGACGAAGGGGAAGAGCCCGGCAAGCGCCGCGCGGGGCAGCTCACCGACGATGCTCACCTCGGCCCGGCCGTCGGCGAGGTCCGCACCGGGTGAGAGAGGGATGCCGCCGCCGATCGTCGGGCCGTTCTGCACGCAGACGAGGGCGGCCGGCGTCGTCCGTATCTGCTCGCCGTCGCAGGAGATGCCGAACTCGGCGGTCCGGAACCCCGGCAGCTCCGCGGCGAGCGCCACCAGGTAGCGTCCCGCCGCGGGAAGGCGACGCAGCGTGTTGGCACGCTGGTTGACGAGCGCGTCGAAGCCGATGTTCACCGAGTTCGCCACCCAGAGGTCGAGGGAAGCCTTCGCGCCCTCAGCGTCGGTGACGACGCCGAGGCGGAGAGCGTCGACGGCCCGCGCGGTGAGCGGACCCTCCGCCAGCCGAGTGAGGACCTCGGCGAGGCGGGGACCGGGCCGGCGGGTACGGATGCCGGCGGCGCGGGCGAAGTCGTTGCCGGTGCCTGCCGGGATCACGGCGAGAGGCGTTTCGGTGCCGGCGACGAGCGCGACACCCGCGGCGACGGTGCCGTCACCGCCGATGACGACGACGGCGTCCACCCCGCTGTCCACCACCGCGCGAGCGTGGGCGAACTGCGCCTGCTGGTCGGCACCGTCGGGCACGCTGAGCCCGAGTCGTCGCGTTCCTGCGGTGAGGGCCGTGCTGATCGCCCGCCGGTCGCGCGTCGCGTGCGGGTTGAGGAGGACGAGGACGCGACGGGTCGACATCGGCGTGGTTCGGCGGGCGGTCAGAACCGCGAGAACATCAGTCCGGTGGAGAACCCGATGACCATGTTGACGACGATGTCGATGAGGAGGACTCCTGCGATCGTCAGGGCGATGACCGCCGCCGTCCTCCGCGGGCGACCGCGGAAGAGCGCGACGATGCCGAACGCGATCGCGATGAGCGCGACGACGGCGGTGATGACCGCGCCGACTCCGCTGATGAGGGTGTAGGTCGCGGGATTCGTCGGGAAGTTCCCGCTCAGCGGCAGCATCACCATGACGGCGGACCGGGCGATCGACAGGCCCCAGGCTGCGAGAGCGATGATGAGTGCGGTGATTCCGAACGGCCCGCCGAAGATCCCGGTGCGCCCGGACCGGGCTGGTGGGACGGGTGCTGACGCTGCGGCGGTGCCGGGGTACGGCTCCGGGGACTGCCATGGGGTGCTCATGGGACGAGCATAGGCGGTCGCGCTGTGACAGTATGCGAAGCATGATGCCCGCGCAGGACGAATCCCTCACTGTCACCTACGACACGACCGGCGACCGCCGGACGCTCGAGCTGATCCGTGATCTGCGTGTCCCGCTGCTCATCCGGGTCGGTTCCGTGATCGCGTTCGTCGTGATCGCGTGGGTGTCGCTGCGCGGGGACTCCGTCAACTGGTTCATGCTCGTTTTCGGCACTCTCCAGTTCGTGTTCCTCATGGTTTTCGCACCCCGCTGGATCATCGATGGCATGGAGAAGAGGATCGGCGTAGCGATGCACGATGGGGTCGTGTTCGCGCTGACCCCGGAGGGGCTGTGGCGGGCCCATGCGGACGGGACCGGCACGCTGCACCCCTGGAGGGACGTGCGGATGTCGGGGACGATGAAGGAGAACTCGGAGGAGTACTTCGAGCTCTCCGTGCGAATTCCCGGGGAGAGGCTGGCCCTGAGCGCCAAAGGGCTGCGGGTGCCGATCGAGACGATCCTCGAGCGCCGGGCGAGGTTCGCGAAGCGGGGCCGGTGAGGCCGAGAGAGCGGGCGACGGGAATCGAACCCGCGTATCCAGCTTGGGAAGCTGGCGCTCTACCATTGAGCTACGCCCGCGTACCGGACCAGTCTACATCGACTGCGCCGGTGTCCGGCGGCAGCACGGATTCGGCGAGTCCTCACCGGAGCCGCTGCCGCCTGTGACCTCAGGATGAGCACTTATCCACACAGTCGGATCGGCTCTTCCCGCGGCACTCGTCGAGCAGCAGGATCTGAGCATGAGCTTTGCAGACCTCCCCTCGAACTGGCCCGAACTCCCCCTCACCACTCCCGGCCTCGCCTGCGATGTCGTCGACCTCATCCTCGGCATGCGGGATCGGGCGAACAATTCTCTGCTCGTCCTCCCCTGTGACGAGAACGCTGTCCCATTCCCCTCGCCGATCGTGTTCGAGAGTATGCAGTGGCGCTGCTCCGCCCTCGAGCGGAAGGAGAGGTTCGCGCTGCTGTCGGAGATCGGAGTGCCCGGCATGCTCGTCGCCCTCTCGTGCTACGCGACGATCCCCGATGACGTCGCACTCCGCTGGCACCGCACTGCATCGCTCGTTCTCCCGGAGAACGGGGTGCGGCTCGTCGGACTCTTCACTGCCACGCGCCACGGAGTCCACGAAGTCGGAGGCACGGGCGCCCATGCCGCATGACGGTTCCGGCGCGGTTCCGGAACCGCGCGGCTTCAGCTGCGGAGCTACGGAACTCCAGCTGCGCAACCTTGTGAATTCAGTCCCGCAGCCAGTCAGCCGGGTTCCGAACGCCGCCGCACACCGGGCGCCCATTGCAGCCGTCATCACGACGCCAGAGGGTACTCGCCGATACGGGACCGCAACAGATGCTCGGCCATACTGAGGATCCTGCCGGCGGGCGGGTGCTCGTCGTCGACGTCTCGCTTTCGGCCGACATCCCTGACCTCACCAACTACGCGATCCTCCCCGGCTTCGCGGTCCACTCCAGTTGCGATGTTCTTCCCGGTTTCGCGATCCTCCCCGGCTTCGCGGTCCGCTCCACCGTCGAAATCCCCCTCGGCCGGTCCGGCGCGGGTGGGATCGGCATGCGCATCCGTCCCGGCGGCGGCCTTCGGGCTGACGAGGTCAGTCTGTGTAATCACCATCGGCGGGGTGTCCACCGAGTAGTGGTGTCCGGTCGGCGTCCGTACCGTCAGCCGCTCCGGCACCGCCGCGTGGATCCATCCCGGATTCTCCTTGGCGTAGTTGCATGCCGCGCACAGTCCCGAGGCGTTCCGGATGTCGGTCGCCCCGCCCTCTCGGTAAGGGGTCGCATGGTCGATGTGTCGGATCGGCGCATCGCAGAACGGGCTCCGGCACACGTCGTCGCGGATCATCACCAGCCGGCGCAGCAGCCCGGTGAACTCCCGCCGACGCGAATCCATTCCGACGAGCTGTCCTGAGCCGGGAGCGGTGAACAGCCGGCGGAGGAACACTCCCGCCTCGTTCGTCCGGAGCATCCGGCGCGCGGACCCCGCCGGAAGAGGACCATGACCGGGGATCCACGCCGGGTGCTCACCCTCGCCGACGAGAGCTGCGTCGGTCATCACCAGCTGCACCTCAACAGGCACCGCATCCGCGGCGGCCTGACCCGTCACGCGCTCGACCAGCAGGTCCGCCGCGGTCTGGGTCATGCTCCGGCCGCCGGCCTCGCCGGTTCCCACCATCGCGGCGGCCGTCTTCCGCAGGTTCGAGTAGGCCGCCACGGCCTGGGTGAGCGGGAGGAGCGCGGTCAGGTAGGCCATCCCTCCGGGAGCGGGACGCACGCTCACGCGGCGCTCGGCGGCGCACCGGTCGAGATGCTCCACCGCGGCGACCTGGTCGAGACGCTGAGCATGAGCGCGTGCCTCCGCACCGAGTCTGCGCACGCCGGTCGTGTCGAGGCGGTCCGCCATGAACTCATCGACCCGCCGCCGCTTCTCCGGGGACAGCCACGACGTCTCCCGGTGGAGGACGTGGGCCTTCTCCTCCGAGATCACCCCTGCGCTCAGCGCGTTGAAGGCATGGGGCAGATCGTGATCGAGGGACCGGGCGAGTCCGAGGAAGCGCGCACCGCGGGCCGGGGATTCCCGCCGCGCGAGGCCGATCTCCGCTCCCAGTCCCCGACAGCGCTTGGCCTGCGGGACCCCGCGGGCGGCCTCGTCGTCCTCGCGGATCGTCGCGAGATCGTTCGCCGCACGAACCTGCGCAGCGACTGCGGCAGCCTTGAGCTCTTCGAGAACGCGGATCCGATCGATGGCCTGTGCCTGGGTCGCGACCGGCGGAAGATGCGCCAGCTCATCACGCAGTGCGGCGAGATCCTCGCCGGTTCGCACGCGCTGCTCGGTGGTCATGACAATCACGGTACCGGGACCCACGGACACGGTCCTGACCAGCTGAAATGCGGGCCGAGGAGTTCATGATCCGACTCTGCGGATCCGGCCATGCACCGCGGCCGCGGCGGTTTCGGGCCCGCCGCCGCCCGGTGCCCATCCGGCTAGGATCGGTCCCTGACCGGACAATGCATCCACCACGAGGAAACGGGGGCCCTGTGAAGCTCACCATCATCGGCGGTTCAAAGGGGACGGGTCTCCGGCTCGCAGAGCTTGCACTCTCCGCCGGGCATGCGGTCACCGTCGTCTCCCGCAGCGGCACGGCGCCGAGCGGAGCGGTGAAGGCGATCGGGAGCGCGACCGACCCCGGGCTCGTCACTGCTGCGATCACCGGCGCGGATGCCGTTGTCGTCACCGTCGGTGGAGCCAAAGGCGTGCGGCATCAGCGGGCCGCCGTCACGCGGACCGTGATCGCCGCGATGCAGCAGGCCAGCGTGCGCAGACTGCTCGTCCAGTCGTCGCTCGGCGCCGGCGATTCCGCCTCGCAGCTGCCGAAGCCGCTCAACCTCATCGCACCGTTGGTCCTCGCGAAGCCGCTCGCCGATCACGACGAGCAGGAATCAGCGGTGAGGGAGTCGGGACTCGACTGGACGATCGTGCGTCCCGCAGGTCTGACCGACAAACCCACGACCGGTCGGTGGCAGGCGCTCGAGACCGGGGATGCAGGGAAGCTGCGCGGATCGATCCCGCGCGCCGACCTCGCTGCGTGCATGCTCGAGGCACTCGAGGACAGCGCGACCTTCGGCGCAGCACTCGGGGTGAGCAGCCGGTAGGTTCCCGTTCTCGGTACTCGGTCCCCCTTGCTACCCTGGCCCCCGTGGACGGATTCGAGGGAGAGCAGTACATGCGCCGGGAGCGCCGCGAGGCGTTCCTCATGGTCGTCATCGCCCTCGCCTTCGCCGCGGTCAGCGTCGTCCTCATCCTCTTCGCCGGGAATCCCTGGGTCGGGGCGGTCGGCATCGCGTTCTCCGTCGGCGTGCTCGCCGCCGCCATCGCCAAGTCGAACCGATCGCACGAGCCCGCCGCGCGGATCGGCGCTCTCATCGGGTCCATGGCCTTCGGCGCCACCGGCGCGGCGATGATCGCATCGTCGTTCATCACCCCGTCGCCGTTCGGCGAACGACAGCTGCCAGTGCTGATCTCGGGCGTCCTGTTCCTCGTGCTCTTCGGCGGCGGATCCGTCCTGCTGCTCCTCCACCAGATCCGCCGGAGCCGCGCTCCCCGGAACAGGACGCGCCTATGAGCCCGACCACGGCGGGACCGGGGAAGCCGGGACCTCTCGCATGGACCCGCTGAGGATCGAGTCCGGCCCCGGGATCCCCGGCGGCCTCGTCACCCCCGCCGCTGACCTCACCGAGCGGTTCGCGCGGTCGTCCGGCCCGGGCGGCCAGGGAGTCAACACGACCGACAGCAAAGTCCAGCTGTCGATCGACCTCGGGTCCTCCCCTGCCTTCACCGAGACCCAGCGCCGGCGCGTTCTCCGGGCCCTCGACGACCGTCTCGTCGGCACCGTCCTCACCATCGAGGCGTCCGAGCACCGCGCACAGATCCGCAACCGCGCCGCCGCCCGAGCCCGGCTGGGCACCCTCCTGCGCGAGGCGCTCGCACCGCCGCCGCCCGCCCGCCGACCCACTCGCCGCACGCGCGGCTCGGAGAGGCGACGGCTGGCGGCGAAGAAGCGGCGAGCGGAGATCAAGTCGACCCGGCGACGGCCGACCGGTGAGTGACGAGCCGGGAGCCGGATAAGCTCGTCGCATGACTCCCCACGCCTCTCCCGACAGCACCACCTGGTTCGAGGACAACCGGAAGAACTGGGACGACCGGGCGGCCGTTCACCAGGCATCCGGGTACGGGATCCCCGAACTCATCGACGACCCCGAGGCGATCCCCTCCACACTCGCCCCCGATGTCGACCGGCTGGGCGACCTGCGGGGCGCCGCGGTCATCCACCTGCAGTGCCACCTCGGCACCGACACCGTGGGTCTGTCCCGCCTCGGGGCCTCCCGCGTGGTGGGCGTCGACCTGTCCGGCGCGTCGATCGCGCATGCGCGGGAGATCGCCGAGTCGTGCGCGGCGGACATCGAGTACGTCGAGGCCAACGTCTACGACGCCCGCAGCGCGGTCGAGGGGAGCTTCGCCCTCGTCTACACCTCGCTCGGGGTGCTGTGCTGGCTCCCCGACATCGATGCGTGGGCGCGTGTCGTCGCCTCGCTGCTGTCCCCCGGCGGTCGGTTCTTCATCCGCGACGATCACCCGATGTTCATGACCGTCGGTGAAGACGTCAGCAACGGGCTGCGCATCGAACAGCCGTATTTCCAGCGGGACACGCCGCTGACCTGGGAGGACGAGGGCAGCTACATCGAGATCGCGGCCGAGGCGCCGGAGATCACGCACACCCGCAACCACCAATGGAACCATTCCCTGGGCGAGATCGTCACCGCCCTCGTGCGCGCCGGCCTGGTCATCGACGCGCTCGAGGAGGTCCCGTACTCGGCCTGGTGCCCGTGGCCGGAGCTCATGATCGACGACGAGGAGCGCGGATACCGACTGCGGGAACGCCCCGAGCGGCTCCCCCTGCAGTTCGTGATCGAGGCGCACCGGCCGGAGTGAGCGGAGCACACCGTCCGGAGGAGGAGAACCCAGTGGTGCAGCTGGCGAGGGCACAGGCGGACGGTCGACTCGACCCGGATTGCTAGGGTCGGCTCCATGGGATCCCGGACCGTCCTCGCCGCCGCGATCGTGACCGGCTGCGCCCTGCTCGCCGCGTGCGCCGGCCCGGCCGACCCGGAACCGGGCGCTCCCTCCTCGCAGCAGTCGTCCGAGGGCACCGCGGGTTCGAGCAGCACGGATGTCGATCCCGATCAGAAGTTCCCCGAGGTGCTCGCGGCCGGCCTCATGGCCGACGGCGACGGGTACCGCATCAGGTGACGGTCTCCTCGCCCTACGACACCCCGGACCGGTACGCCGACGGATTCCGCGTTCTCACGCCCGACGGCGCGGTGCTCGCCGAGTTCGAGTTCACCCACGATCACGCCGATGAACAGCCCTTCACCCGCGCCCGCGGTCCGTTCGAGATCCCCGCAGACGTCACCGAGGTCGAGGTGGAGGCGCGGGACAGCGAGAACGGCTACGGCGGCGGGACCGCCGTCGTGTCAGTGCCCCGGTGAGGACACCGGTCGGGTGCCGATCTCGGTCTGCAGGCGGAGGAGGTAGCCGTCGGGATCCTGGACGAGAAACTCGACCACTCCCACCTCCTCGTCGCCGGCGCGGTACCACTGCTCCTCGGGGTCGGCGAAGAGCGGCCAGTCGGCATTCTCCAGCCGGCGCAGGATCGGGTCGAGGTCGGGCACCTGGATCTCGAAGTTGATTCGTCGGCCGAGCGGGGGCTCGAGCTCACCCGTGGTCCAGGAACGACCGGGCGCGATCTGGTGGAGCATGACGTGCGCCCGCCCGAGCGTCGCATAGGCAAAGCGATCCTTCGGCCGGTCGAACGCGACGGTGAAGCCGATGAGATCGCACCAGAATCCGAGCGAGCGGCTGAGATCGCTGACGGCCAGCTCCGGAACGAGATCGGGCAAGTCGCTCATGGGAGCCTCCGTGCTCGACCCGTCGAACCGATCTGCTCCTGGATCCGGCGGATGGTCGTGCCGAGGACGCCGCTCGTCAGCAGCCCCGGCCCGAGCGGCCCGGAGGCGTCGGCGCCGAGCGGCGGAAGCTGTCGCAGCGCCGCCCGCTCCGCATCGGTGAGCTGTGCGAGCTGCCAGTTGACCTCGCGGTCGGCCGACTCCGGGTCGTCCAGATTCGCGAGCGCAACCGCCTTGACCGAATACGCTGCGGCACCGAGCGCATGCGCACCCATGTGCGCGACCGCGGCCGCCTGTCCGACGGCCCGGGCCGCTGCGGCCCCGGCAGGCGTCGTTGCGGACTTCGCGGCCTTGACGGCGACGAGCCGTCGTGCGATCTCCTCGGCTGTGGAACCTCTCCCCCGGCTGTACTCCCGTGCCCGGCCGAGTGCTTCGGTGACCGCGGCCTGCGCATCGGTATCGGCGTCGAAGAGCGGGAGGACGCGCTCGGCACATGCCACCGCCCACCGGGCTGCAGTACGGCGGTCGGTCTCGCTGAGGGTCTGGATCGAGGCCATGGACCGATGGTCGCACAGCGCACGGTCTTCGGCCGGATTCCCCGCAGTCCGTGTCGGTGAGGGAACACGCAGCCGCGGCACCACTCACCCGGCGCCGGACCACTCGTCGGGCCCCGGGCCGGAGCGCCGTCTGAGACCATCGGTGTCATGAAGAGCAATCCGCTGGACCTCGCGACCCGCAGGTGGTGGCGCCTCGTGGGGCGCCGTGTCGACCTCGGCGGCCGGGAGTCGTGGCTCGCTGCACCTATGAGCCCGGGACCGGTGGTCGGAACGTCGTGGGTCGGCTCCCCCGGCACCCCGCAGCCGGGAGATGACCCAGATGCCGGACTCCTCGCCGATTTCGACGCGCTCGCCGGTCCGCGGTTCGACCCAGGCATCGTCGACGCCGCGATCCGCAGCTTCTACGGGCACACCGGCCAGTGGGCCATCGACGTGTGGAGTCAGTGGTCGCCGCTGTTCCAGCCGGCCGGGGCTCTCGTCGCCGCTCTCTTCAGCCGGCGCGTGCAGCAGCTCGCGTTGCCGGTCCAGCCGCTGGCGGTCTCCCGCGGCATGGAGAGCACGGTGATCCCGCTGCTGTCCGCGGACGGTCGGCAGGAGGCGGCGGCCTGGGTGCGCACCCTCCGGGCCACCGGGGAGACGGTCTTCAGCGGCCGCTACGCCGTCGCGCACCTGCCGGACGATCCGCAGCCCATGGTCCACGTCGCGTTCCCGCTGGAGAACGGGAATCTCCAGGTCTACCTCGAACCGCGCAACCACGGGTCCGGAGGTTTCTCGCTGGTCTCGGGACGCGGCGCGTTCGGGCAGCCGGGCGCCTATGTCGTCGTCTCCCATGCCCGCGGACACTCCGCAGCGCGGGTGCCGATCCATGAGCGCTTCGACCTGTACGTCGATGAGCA
This sequence comes from Brevibacterium ihuae, assembly GCF_900184225.1. Taxonomy (NCBI): domain Bacteria; kingdom Bacillati; phylum Actinomycetota; class Actinomycetes; order Micrococcales; family Brevibacteriaceae; genus Brevibacterium; species Brevibacterium ihuae. The sequence goes on from NZ_FXWZ01000002.1 coordinate 928,099, forward strand.
GGGGGTGCTCCGCACGGATCACCGACTGCAGATGGGGCGGGCGACGGCTCTCCGCCTCCATTATCGGATGGCGCGCTAGGGTCGGGGCATGCACTCGTTCCATCTGGCGCACGTGGGACCGCTGCGCGGAGCCGCCGCATTGCTGCGGCCTCCGCAGGGAGCCCGGGTCCCGGGACTGCGCGCCGCCGAGGTCATGGCCGGGATGCGACTGGGCGCCCCCGTCGTCTCACCCCATCGGCTGCAGCTGAGCCGGCTGGCCATGTTCGCGGAATGGGATGACGAAGCCGCGCTCGAGGCGTTCCTCGCCAGCCGGGGGCTCGGGCAGGCGTTCGCCGGGGGCTGGCATCTCCGGATGGAGTTCCTGCGGCGCTGGGGCAGCGTCGACGCGTTCAGCGCCCTCCCGGCCGAGGTCGGCGCGGCGGCCGCGGACGAACCGGTGGCGGCGGTGACGCTCGCCCGGATGCGCCTGCCGGAGCTCCTCCGATTCATCCACTGGGGGCGTCCGGTCGAGCGGCAGGTCCGTGATCATGCCGACACGACGCTCGCGATGGCCGCGATCCGCCCGCCGCGGACCGTGTCGACGTTCTCCATCTGGAGCAGTACCCGGGCGATGACCGGTATGGTCTTCGGCCGCGACCACGGGGTGGGGACGCAGCGGCACGTGGCCGCGATGCGCGAACGCGAGCGGCGCGACTTCCACCACGAGTTCACGACGCTGCGGTTCCGGATCCTGTCCGAGCACGGCGCGTGGGACGGGCGATCCGACTACTCACGCGCAGCAGCCTGAACCCCCACCGGCGCGGCATGGGAGCGTGCAATGGTCGGCGCGGTCACGGGTGAGGTCACTACTGGGCGAGGTTGACGATGAGATTGATCGACGCGGCGATGATCACGGTGCCGAACAGGAAGGAGAGCATGGAGTGGGCCCAGACGATGCGCCGGATCGCCGGAGTCGTGAGATCCGTGTCGGCCACCTGGTAGGCCATCCCCAGTGAGAAGCTCAGATAGGCGAAGTCCGAGAACCGCGGCGTGCCGTCGCTGCCCTGGAACTCGATGCACCCCGGTTCGGCGCCGAGGTAGTGCTTGGCGTAGCGCAACGTGTACGTCGTGTGGACCGCCAGCCATGACGCACCGACAGTGAGCATCCCCAGGACCGCATCCGCGATGCTCCGGCCGAGGACCAGCATGACTCCGACCGCCACGAGTGCTGAGAGCGCCGCACCCACGACGAGCACCTCGACCTCCGACCGGGTCGGGTCCACCTCGGCGAAGTGGTCCTTCGTCCGGTCCTCGTCGAGCCGGGCGAACAGCCAGATCAGCGGGAGGCTGTAGGCGAACATCGCAGCGCACATGCCTGCGAGCACCTGTGCGGTAACCCCCCTCGGCGACGAAGCCCGAACCCAGACCGACGGCCACACCCACTGCACCGGACACGGCCAGGCGCACGGCCATCCGCTGGTGGTACCGAGAGGATCTGCTCACCGTTCCAGGCTACTCCCACTCTCCGACGCCACCGGTGAGAGGAGCAGGCCCGCAGGCGAGCGGTCCTCAGCCGAGGACGACACCAAGTGCGGAACGGGGGCACTCCCCCTCCCGGACTCGGGTCAACCCCACTGTCGCAGCGGACGGCCCGACGTAGTGTCGACACCATGAAGAAGCTATTCGATTCCATCCGCACCGCTCGTTACCGCCGTGGGCCGCAGCGCCTCGTCGCCGGCATCTGCGGCGGCCTGGCCGAGATCCTCGGCCTCAACGTGTGGCTCGTCCGCGTGCTCGTCCTCGTCTCGTTCGCACTCCCCGTGCTGGGGGTCGGCGCGTACCTCATCGCCTGGGTCGTGACTCCTTGGCGGGACGGCAGCATCCCGCTCGAACGGGCGATCAGCAGCTGAGAGCGCGGGTGCCGGGCTCCTGCGGGACGGCAGATCCGTGCCGATGCACGCTCGATGAGACGATGAGTCCATGACAGCAGCTGCACGCCGCAGCCGAGGCGCCGGCCCGGCCGCCGGCACCGGGAGGCCGATTCCCTGGTGGGGAGTCGCACTCGCGGTGGCGGCGTGGGTGGTGCTCTGGTCGCTCACTCCGGGGCTCCTCGAGCACGGGGTCGGCAGTCTTCTCAGCACCGAGCTCGGCACCCAGGTCCTCATCGAGAGCGCCCTCGCCCTCGTCGTGCTCGCGCTCATCGCCCTCCTCCTGCCCCGGCGCACCGCTCGGCCGCTCGCACCGTCACAGCAGATGTGGGCATACACGGTCCCGGCGGCTCTCGCGATCGCACTGCCGTTCCACTACTCCCTGCCGGCACCGGTCGGGATCTACATCGTCTGGATGGCCGTGTCGGTGCTGTGGCAGCAGCTGCTGACGTTCGGGCTGCTCCAGGACGTGCTGCGCGAACGTCTTCCGGCGTGGGCGACGATCCTGGTGGTGACCGCGATCTTCTGGGCCGGTCATGCGGTGTGGCTGCCGGACCGGTTCGGGTTCGACCAGCCGCTCGCTGGCCTCGGGATCGTGGCCATGGGTCTCGTGGTCAGCTCCCTGCGCGCGTGGTTCGGTGTCCTCCACATTCCGCTCGCGCTGCATCTGACGTTCCGTCGGAACCGGTGGCTTGCGTTGGGTGTCTGCGACAGCCGCACTGGTCGCGATCGTCGGGGTCTGGTCGATATGGGCGGCACCGCGGGCACGGCGGCGGCTGGCGCTGAGGCCGCGCCTCGTGCTCATCGCGGTCCTCGGCGTTCTCGTCGCAGTCGGCTTCGTGGTTGCAGGACGCGTCCCCGAGGTTGTGCTCACCCTCGTCTCGACCTGCACGGTCGTCCTCGCGCAGTCGCGTGATTCAGCCACCCGGTCGGACCATCCAGGGCAGTCGCCATGACGGCTATCAGGAACTGTCCCTGCGCGTGATCGAGGATTCATCACCGCCCTCGAACGTGTACCGTCGTTCGATCCCGGCGGTCGCTCTCCCCCACGCGCTCTGCCTCACCCGGTCCTGGTGCGCTGCGAACGCCTCGGCGTCGGTGAACTCCTCGTCGACCTGCCAGACGAACGGGTCGACGGTCGGTCGGACCTCGAACACGAGGCACCCGGGTTCGTTCCAGCTGAGCTCGATGTGCAGCGGCAGATGGCGCAGCACCGTGTCCTGCTCCGCTGCGGAGGAGCAGGCGAGCTGCCCGGTGAGAGCGACCCTCCCGCTTGCGCCGTGCTGGTCGATGGCACGCTCGTCGCCGGTTGTCATTCCCCTGGTGCGCCCTCGCCAGTGGTCGAGGAGATCACTCCGAAGGCCGCGCCCTGCGGATCGGCGACCACGGCGTATCGGCCGTAGGGCGAGTCCTCTGCCGCCATGAGCACGGACCCACCGCGCTCCTCGATGGCGGCCACGGTGGCATCGGTGTCCTCGACGGCGAACGAGACCTGCCAGTGCGAGGGCACGCCGTCGGGCAGCATTCCGACGGCGTCCATGAGTCCGGCGCGTGCCGCATCACCGGGGGCGTTCGTGATGTAGCGCATTCCTTCGGCCATCGGCTCGGGGGTGTTCTGCCACCCGAAGACGGTGCGATAGAACTCCGCGTCGGCGTCGAAGTCCGTGGACATCGAGTCGAACCACACCGCTGTGCCGACCTGGCCCGAGGTGTCGAATCCAGTGAAGATGTCCACCTGCCACAGGCCGAAGGCGGCGCCCGAGGGGGCGGCGACGATCGCCATCGACCCTATGTCGCCGACGGCCATGGGCGGGACGAACTCCTGTCCGCCGTGCTCGGTGATCTGGTCGATCGTCGCGGCGATGTCGTCGGTGCGGAGGTAGACGGTGAAGGCGGCCGGCATGGACGGGGCGAGCTCGCCCTGCTCGTTCATGTTGAGAGCGGCGCCGCCCACGGGGACGCCGACGTCGACGATCTGGTAGTTGCCGAACTCCTCTCCCATGGAGGTGAAGTTCCATCCGAAGATGTCGTGATAGAAGGTCTTGGCTGCGTCCAGGTCGGTGGTGCCGAGGTCCACCCAGGTCGGGGTGCCGGGTTCGATGGTCATGGGGATCCTCCTCGAGGGGACGTCACGGCTGTGACGTGACTCACGGTACCGCGTGGAGGGTGATTGTGGGAGCTTCCACGACCTGCGTGATGCGATCAGCGCGCCGAAGAGCAGCAGCGCCCACGCGCAGAACAGCGGGTCCCAGAGGAATGCATGGCCTTTGAGCGCCGAATCTCCCGCAACCTGCGCACCCGAGGCGATCCCGAACCACGCACCCACTGTTCCAGCGCCTCCCCAGACGAGGAGGACAGCGGCACCCGCCCACGACAGCACGCGCACCCATCGATGGGCCGGAGGTCGCAGATGGTCGAATAGCGGGACCAGAGCTCCTGCAGCCTTCGCGACCCCGACCGCCACGAGCATCAGGCCGACGCCCGTGCCTCCTTCACGCTGCGTATCGACGGCGAACTGCCCCACCGTCTCCAGCAGCCACCCGCCGCCGAGGGCCCAGTAGAAGCTGAACGCCGCATGGATCGAGCCGATGGCGGCCGCTCCGGCGAACATCCGCATCCCTGGACGACTCATCACGCGGTTCAAGTTAACGATTCCGTGGATCCGTCAACTGAACGGAGAGTGGATCGCGTGCGACGGCCACGCGAACAGATGCGGTCTCGGCCGGCCGATCGCGCTCGCGTCTCCCCTAGAAGTGGTTCCGAAAGCGACAGCGAACTCGTTCGGGGTGACGTTCGGACCTGTCGCACTTGGAGGACTCCAAGTGATTGCGGTGATGCGCCCGCAGCTAGTCTATGAAGGTGATCACAACGTCATGCGCGTCTTCGGTGCCGGTTCGAGAGGGCCGACCCGAGTGACCGCTCAGCCGACGCGGAGCGGATGGATCTGGTCGAGTGAGTCGCCCAGTGCGTCCGTCTCGATCTCGAGATCGTAATGCGACTGCAGGTTGATCCAGAACTGCGGATCCATATCGAAGAGGCGCCCCAGCCGCAGCGCGGTATCTGCCGTGATGCGCCGCTGACCGTGCACGATCTCGTTGATCCGGCGCGGCGGGACACCGATCGAGACCGCGAGCTTGTTCTGGGTGATCCCGAATCCCTTGATGAAGTCCTCCATGAGGATCTCACCAGGGTGCACGGGTGCCCACTTCTCAGTGGTAATCGACGAGTTCGACATTCTCGGCACCTCCATCCGTCCAGGTGAAGCAGATTCGCCACTGGTCGTTGACGCGAATGCTGTGTTGCCCTGCCCGGTCTCCCTTGAGTGCCTCCAAGCGATTTCCCGGTGGCACCCGCAGCGAGTCCAAGTAGCGTGCAGCATGAATCTGCGCCAGCTTGCGGATCGTCGCCTTCTGCACCCGGGGATCGATCGACGGCACCTTCTCGCGATGCCACAATCGCTCGGTCGCCTTGTCCCCGAAGGATCTGATCACACGACCAGTCTATAACGCCGAGCGTCAATAACGCTACACGTTAAACCGGAACTCCACCACGTTCGGTAGCCGAGTAACCTTTGACGTAGATTGACTCCACGAGTGCTGAGGCTAGGCGGGCCGCCGTCTACCTGCGGATCTCTCAGGATCGCGAGAACCGTCGCCTGGGTGTGGACCGCCACAGGGAGGACGCCGAGGCGCTCATCAAGGCTAGAGGATGGACTCCAGCAGGGGTCTACGAGGACAACGACATCTCCGGCAGTGGAGTTCTCCGATGGCGCCATCGCCCCCGCCCTGCTGGGCGAGGATCTGACGGTGGGCCCCACACGACCGCGGCGGGCACGCGCCTGCCGGCCGCGCGGCGGGCCATCGCGGCGGCGCCGGCCGGCGCCAGCGGCGGCTCGAACGGCCCGGACGGCTTCCGGGTCACCGGGCGGCGCCCGCCCCCGCCACCACGAGGTCGATGAGCCGGCGGAGCACAACATCGACGTCCTCGCCGTCGATCCGCCCCTGCCGGGAGCGGTTGAGCTCGGCCAGCACCCCGGCGACGATGAGGCGGGCGCCGGTTGCCGCAGCCGCACCGGGCTGCTCGCCGGCAGTGCCTGTCGCACCGTCCCGCGCCGCCCCGATCGCACCGGAGGCGTCGGCCCGGCCGTCCTGCAGGCGCGCGGCGATCTGCTCTTCGAGGCGATCGACGTGGTCGAGGACCCGCCGGCGATGCGGCATGTCCGCACCGAAGAGGATCTCGCGGGCGACCCACGTCGCAAGCTCGGACCAGCGCCGCATCGCGGTGACGAGCGGCGAGATCAGCTCCGCGATCCGGTCCGCGGTCTGCCCGCCCGCCGTCGCGGCGCCGGGCGCGACGAACGCAGAGAGCGAAGGGGTGGTCGTCGCGCGCTCGTGGGCTCCCCAAAGCGCATCGACGACCATCATGAGCAGCTCGACCTTCGTCGCCGCGTACTGGAAGACAGTGCCCTCGGCCACGTCCGCCGCGCGCGCCACCTCGCTCATCGAGGTCCGCTCGAAACCGCGCTCCTCGAACAGCGCGCGCGCCGCGGCGAGGATGCGGGCGCGCTTCTCCGCCTTCGCCCGCTCGCGCCTGCCCAGCGTCGCCGAGGGCGCCAGCTCCGTGTCATCCCGAGTGTCCATGCGGCCATTGTAGTCGACTCAATTCTGAGTACACTCAATATTGAGGCCGGGTGATCGGCATCCGGCACGCGACGGGAAGGATGGATCATGAAGCACACGGCAGGCAACTACGAGGCGTTCGCGCGTCCCCGCCCCGCACAGCACGCGCAGGAGACGAAGGCCTACATCGTCGGCAGCGGGCTGGCCGGGCTCGCGGCGGCCGTCTTCCTCATCCGCGACGCCGGGGTCCCCGGCGCCAACGTCACGATCCTCGAAAAGGGCGAGATCGCCGGCGGTGCGCTCGACGGCCTCGACGTCCCGGAGAAGGGCTTCGTCATCCGCGGCGGCCGGGAGCTGGAGAACCACATGGAGTGCCTGTGGGACATGATGCGCTCCATCCCCTCCCTGGAGCTCGAGGACGCCTCCGTGCTCGACGAGTTCTACTGGCTCAACAAGGACGACCCCAACTACTCGCTGCGCCGCGCCACCGTGCGCCGGGGCGAGGACGCCGGCCACGAGGGCCGCTTCGACCTGCCGAAGCGGGCGCAGAAGGACCTGTTGAAGATCTTCCTCGCCGAGCGCTCCGAGATGGAGGGCAAGCGCATCGACGAGGTGATGGGCCGCGAGTTCCTCGACTCGCCGTTCTGGATGTACTGGCGGACGATGTTCGCCTTCGAGGAATGGCACTCCGCGCTCGAGTTCAAGCTCTATCTCCACAGGTTCGTCCACCACATCGGCGGACTGCCTGATTTCTCGGCGCTGAAGTTCACGAAGTACAACCAGTACGAGTCCTTCGTCTTGCCGCTCATGCACTACCTCACCGAGCGCGGCGTCGTCTTCCAGTCCGGCACCGAGGTCCTCGATGTGGACTTCGCCCACCGCAACGGCGAGATCCGCGCCACCGCGATCCACTGCCGCCGCGACGGCGCCGAGGAGACCATCGAGCTCGGTGAGCACGACCTCGCGCTGATGACGATCGGCTCGCTGGTGGACAACTCCGATGAGGGCGACCACCACACGCCCGCAGCCCTCAACGAGGGCCCGGCCGCGGCCTGGGACCTGTGGAAGCGGATCGCGAAGAAGGACCCGTCGTTCGGGCGCCCGGAGGTCTTCTGCTCCTCGATCGAGGAGACGAAGTGGGAGTCGGCCACCGTCACGACGCTCGATCAGCGCATCCCGGCCTACATCGAGCGCATCGCCCAGCGCGATCCGTTCAGCGGCCGCGTGGTCACCGGCGGCATTGTCACCGCCGAGGACTCCTCCTGGCTGCTGAGCTGGACGGTCAACCGCCAGCCGCACTTCAAGAAGCAGCCAAAGGACCAGATCGTCGTCTGGGTCTACGGCCTGTTCGTCGACGTCGACGGCGACTACGTGAAGAAGCCCCTGTCGCAGTGCACCGGTGAGGAGATCACCCAGGAGTGGCTCTACCACCTGGGAGTGCCCGTGGAGGAGATCCCTGAGCTCGCTGCGACGGGCGCGCGGTGCGTGCCGGTGATGATGCCCTACGTGACGAGCTTCTTCATGCCCCGTCACGCCGGGGATCGGCCCCGGGTCGTCCCGGAGGGCGCCGAGAACTTCGCGTTCCTCGGGCAGTTCGCGGAGACCGGCCGCGACACGATCTTCACCACCGAGTACTCCGTGCGCACCGGCATGGAGGCCGTCTACGAGCTCCTCGACGTGGAGCGCGGCGTGCCGGAGACCTGGGGCTCGACGTACGACGTGCGCGACCTCCTCGAGGCCTCGGCGCGCATGCGCGACGGCAAGAAGGTGGAGATCCCCGGACCGGCCGCGCTGCGCGGCTACCTGCGCGACAGGTTCGAGCACGGAGAGATCGGCCAGCTCCTCGAGGAGCACGGCCTCATCTGAGCCCCGCCCACCGCGGGTGCGCCTCGGGCCCGGTCCCGAGGCGCGCCTAGGCTGGTCCCATGTCGCCCACCGCTCCCCTCGGCTCCGAATCCCGCCTGCCCGCCGCCTGGCGGCCCTGGCGCCGGCCCTCGCCGCTGGCCGAGCACGGGATCGGGATCGCCTACCTCGTGGGACGGACCACGGCGCGCGCCGCCCAGCTGACCCGCGCGGAGCTGCGCGCGGGCGGGCGGCGCCTGATCCGGCGCGCCGCGGTGCTGCGGCCCTGCGCCGTCGCGGTGGTGGGCATCACCGCATTCCGTCAGGCCTTCGACCGTCCCGGTGCGGTGCTCGGGGTGCAGCCGGTGGCCGATGAGTCCGGGGCGCCGTGGGTGCCGGGGTGGCCGGACGGGGTGGCCCTGTGGGCGCTGCCCAACCCCAGCGGGCTCAACGTCCATGAGACCGCCGCGACGCTGGCGCAGAAGTGGCGGGAGGTGTGGGCGGCCACCGGCGCCCCGCCCGCCTCCCTAAGGGGCTGAGCCGTCGCGCTCAGGCCGGCGGAGCCTCGGGCTCGGGGACCTGCTCGGCGCGCGCCGCTGTGCCGAGCGCCCGGCCCAGGCCCTGCGGATCCTAGCAGCCGGCCAGTCTGCGGTCGAGCAGGGCCGCTCGCTGCTGGAGCTCGCACTGCCCGGCGAGCGTGTCGAAGAGCGCCCGCAGCCGCCGCTGGATCTGGACGCTGCCGGTGCCGTACTGGCGGATCTCGTCGGTGGCCGCGGCGACGTAGTCGGCCCAGCTGCGCTTCCAGTCGCGCAGCACCGACGCGTCGGGGTGGGCGGCCAGGAGCGCCTCGCGCTTGGCGACGTCCGGGGCGAGTTCGGCGAGGACGTCCTCGATCTCGTCGAGCGCCTGGACGGCGCGGTTGGGATCGTTGCCAACGGGCGAGAGCGCTTTGAACGCGATGTCGACCATGGCGCGGATCGCGCCGAGGGGCCGGCTGGCGCGCCAGAGCACGTCGCCGAAGTGCCAGCTGGCGGGCGAGAGCGCGTCGCCGAACGCCAGCGCCGATTCGAACGCGCGGCACTGGGCCCGGCCCACCGGCGCCGAGGTCCGGAAGAGGATCCCGCCGCTCGGCACGGGGGTGCCCAGGCTGGGCACGAGCTCGATGCGCATGCCCCACGCCTCCTCGCAGTCGAGCAGGCGCGGGATGCTGACGGCGAGCACGACGTCCCCCGCGGGGCGCGGCGGCGCCGGCGCACGGGGCGGCCGCCGGCGGCGGTGCCGGTGGCGAGCTTCGCGGCGCGGGTGTGGAAGCGTAGCGGGTGGAATCGCGGCCCTCGGCGGCGAGGTGGCGCAGCAGCGCGCCGGGGTTGAGCAGCCGGCACACGCGCACGGCGACCGCGATGAACATGACGCCGCAGCCCACGGTGATGGCCACCGACACGACGGTCGAGGCCCAGAGGCGGTAGGCGTCCCCGCCCACCGCGATCGAGAGCGCGATGAGGAGCGCATAGGCGTACGTGCCCACGAAGCAGCCCAGCCCCCACTGGATGACGCGATCGGCCTGGAAGACAGGCGAGATGCGCACGGACAGGGCGGTGACGCTCAGGCTCATGGCGGCCGTCAGCCCGCTGAAGACGAGGTCGGCCAAGGTAACCATGGCGCAGGAGATGATTCCCAGCAGCGAGCCCACGGCTCCCGCGTCGAGCTGCGGGAGTGCAGCGGCGGCGCGAGCGCGCGGTCGAGGGCAGGCAGCACGACGCCGAGGGCGAGGGCGAGCAGGAAAAGGCGCAGGGGGATGCCCCACATCGTGGGCACGCGGACGTGGCGGCACATGGCCGCCCATTCGCGGCGCGGTCTCCCGGCGGGCCGGGCCCGCCTCGGAATCGCCGTCCCTCAGCGCTGCACCCACACGGGCCTCCTCGCGACCGGGCCGCCCGGCGGCGCGCCCGCCGCACCCGTGGCGCGGCAGGTCGAGCCTACCGAGCGCTGCGGGACTCAGCCCTGCGGGTCGTCGTAGAAGCCGCCGCCCGCGCCGGCGCCCATGCGGCCGCGGTCGATGTAGTGCTCCTTGAGCCAGGCGGCGAGGCGCTGGCTGTGCTCATCGCCGCTCGACAGGATGTTGTAGGCGGTGCCGAGCCCCACGACGTCGTAGATCTGGAACGGTCCCATGGGCGCGCCCGTGGCGATCCGCCAGACGTTGTCGACGTCCTCTGGCTGTGCGTAGCCGCCCGCCGCCAGGTCGAGGGCCGCATTGAGGAAGGGCACGAGCAGCGAGTTGAGCACGTAGCCGGGGCGCTCTTTGAGCACGGGGATGGGCACCATGCCGATGGCGCGGGCGAACTCCACAACAATGTCGAAGACCGCGGGGCTCGTCTTCGCCGTGCCCATGACCTCGGCGGTGTTGAACTTCCAGATTTGGTTGGCGAAGTGCAGGGCGAGGAAGCGGTCGGGCCGCCCCGTGAAGTCCTTCATGTCGCTGGGCAGCAGGGTCGAGGAGTTCGTCGCGAAGATCGTGTGCTCGGGGGCGAGCGCCGCGAGCTTCTCGTAGGTCTCGCTCTTGATGTCGAGGCGCTCCGGGACGGCCTCGATGATGAGATCGGCATTCCCCGCGGCCTGCGCGAGGTCCGTCGTCGTCGCCAGGCGCTCGAGCGCTGCCTGCGTGCTGGCCTCGGTGGCGCCCTCGACCTCGACCCGGTAGGCGGTGACGAGCGCGTCCAGGCGCTTGCGGCCGGCGCTCAGGGCCTCGTCGCCGATGTCGTAGACGGCGACGTCGAAGCCGGAGTAGGCGGCCTGGTAGGCGATCTGGGCGCCGAGCACTCCGGCGCCCAGCACGGTGACGCGGGCGATGTCGCTCATGGTGTTCCTCCTCGATGGGCCGCCGGGGCGGCAGCCGCGCAACCTGCGCGCCTATTTTTGAGCTTACTCATTTTTCCGCGCTCGGCAAGGGCGCGGCCCGGCGCCCGCTCCCCTCGCGTCCGGGGCTACCTCCGCAGCGCGCGGCGCACGAGCGCGGCGGCGAACCGCGCCCGGTCGGCGGGGGCAACCAGCCCGGCCAGCGCCTCGGGCTCGGCTGGCAGCCCCGCCCGGCGCGCGCCCTCGAGCACCTTGGCATCGAAGACCGGCGGGAGGGACCAGATCCCCTGGACCTCGCGCAGGAAGATCTGCGCCCCGGCGGGCCCGATGCCGGGAAAGGCGCGCAGCAGGCGGCTCAGGGCCGCGGGCTCTGCGTGCCCCGCTGCACGCAGCCGGCGCAGGTCACCGCCGTAGTCCGCGAGCAGGTGCTCGGACATGCGGCCCAGGCGGGTCGCAGTGCTCTCGTCGTAGCGGCGGTAGCCGGCGCGGCCCAGCGCGGCGACGCGCTGGCGGTGCGTCGAGGCGCGCATGTGCGCCGGGGGTGGTGAGGCCGGCGTCCCACAGCTCACGCGCGGCGGCCACCGCGATGTCCGCCCCATCGTGGTCCCTTCACAGTGGAGCAGGTCCATCGGAATCTTAGCTATGGCCACCGACAACGAGAGACGTGTTCGGGGCGCAGAAGGCATCTATGGACCTATCGCCAGACGTTGGATCGGAAAACGAACGCATCGACGAACGCCTGTCGGAGATCGAGACGCAGTCGAGCGAGCAGGCGGAGTCGATCGCGGTAGCACTCGACGAGCACAAAGCCGCCCTCCCGGAGCAGCAGACGCAGTTCGCGGAGCTCGTCGACAAGAAGACCTCCGAACTGCAGGACGAGCTCGCGCCCCTGCGCGAGGCCGCCAGCGAAGCGGACTCGATCATCGAGCAGCAAAAGACACGCCTCGACACCGCACTGTCGTCGCACCAGGAGAAGTTCTCGTCAGGGCAAGACGATCGCACTGAGAAGTGGACCAGCCTCCTTGCGGACAACGAGTCAAAGCTCCAAGAACACCTGACTGCGATGCGCGAGCACGAGGAGCAGTCGCGGAAAGTCCAGTCGGCAGTGGGCGTCAACGCGACGGCCACCGACTACGGCGCATACGCGAACGCACAGAAGGAGGCCGCCACACGATGGCGCATCGGTGCGGTCATCGCGCTGTCGATCGCAGCCGTCGCGTTCCTCGTCGTGGCCGGCGCGCCGCTGTTCGGCTTCGGCGGGAACTCGGAGTGGTGGGAGGTCGTCCTGCAGAAACTCGGCGCGCCTGTCGGCGCTGCCGCGGTCGGCTACGTCCTCATCAGGGAGTCGGGGCAGCACCGCAAGGAGGAGCGCTCGGCGCGTCAGGTGCAGCTCACCCTCACAGTGCTCGAGCCGTTCATCGCCAACCTGCCGGAGAAGCAGAAAGAACGCATCCGCGTCGAGACCGTTCGGCGGATCTTCGCAGAGCAGCGGGACGGATCTCCGGTAGCCGGCGGCGTTGCCCGGGAAGACGAAGCAAAGGCGAAAGAGTAGGCCGACTCGTAACAACGTCTGTCGCGAAACCCTTGCCAACGTCGGGCGGCGTGAACAAGCGTGCAACTTGCAGGAAATTGCGCCTAGACTGCCCAGGCCGAAACGGATCTAAGGGCAAGACGATCTATGAGCGCCGACTGTTAGCAGAACGAATGTAGATCCGGTGAGCTCAGCCCTCCCGCCGGTTATCGAGAGGCAAGTCTTACCGAGCATGACCGTCGATGCCAACCGCCTTCGTCTCGCGCCTGGTGAGTTTCGCGCGCCGTTCTGCCCGCGTCAGCGCGTCTCGTAGCTCTCCCACGCTTTCGATCGGCAAGTCCCATCGATCCTGGTCGAGGATTCGCCCAATACGTTCATCGAACCTGCGAACCGCGCCGAGGGCAGCCTTCGCCTCGAAAGTTGCTTGAAAATGGCGGCTGAAGAAGTCTTCAAACGACCTTTTCTGAATGGGCGCCATGTCTGTTGGCGAGATTCCTGGGTACGCCAACCCCATTGGGCCAGTGCGGGTGGCGACCCACCGCTCCAACGCCACACGAGCTTCGCGTAACAGCCGCCGGCCCTCACGCCGTTCTGCAACAGAACCACCGACAACCTGCGTCAGGTATCCACCGAGCAGCGCACCGACAAGAGCGAGCGCAGGAACAGTAAAGTCCAGAAGATCCGTATCGTCATCCCAGAGTCGTGACTGATTCTCATCTAGAGTTACGCACACGCTTCGTTTGCGACGTGAACGTCCCAGAATCGAATCGCACCGTTCCGTCCAAGGATCGAGGCGATACGGAAGGGGTTAGCAAGAACGGTGATGCGGCTTTGACCACATTACGCTACTCATACATTGAACCTAAATTCAACCACGTTCCGTAGCCGAATAACCTTTGGGGCCGCACCGTCAGTCAGCGGCAATGTGCCCACGCGACGCCTCAGCGAGTGGCGGCAGATGAGTCTCGACGACATCGCGGACCACGTCGATGTCATCGCGCCCGAACAGCGCGCGAGTCTGCTCGAGCAGACCGGACGCACGCATCAGGAGATTCCCCTCGGCGGGATCCATCTCGACGAGGATGTCGATGCCCGATCAGGCAGACGCGGTGCCCCGTGCAACGGACCCGAACAGCCTCGGGTTGGTCGCGCCGTACCGGTACAGAGCACCTGGAACTCGTCACGACGCGCAGCGAGGAGCTCGCGCAGGGCGAGCTTCTCGGGTGCCATGACGGTCTCAGACATGCTTCCGGGGTACTGGGCCTGGCAGCACGTCGACATGGCGCTCTAGGTGTAGTTGGTCATGACGTTCCGGCACGGCGCACCATCAGCGCCCACTGGCGTGCGTCCCGTTGATTCGCTCGCGGGCCAGCCAGCGACTGAGCACGTCGATCCACATATCGAAGGCGTCGAGGTGCGCGTCATGGCCCCCGCCATCGAGATCGATCCTGTCTGTATGGGACCTGCGCCGGATCAATGCGTCCCGATCGTCGTTGCTGAACATCCCATGCTTCGCGAACACCGCGAGCGTCGGGACCGCCAGAGCCTCCCACTCGTCCCAGCGAGGCTCGTGCACCGCCTCGATCACGCGCTGCATGACGGCGGCGTCGAAGCGCGGTACGAGGCCATGCTCCGTCAGTTCGAAGTCTGCCACCCAGGCGTCAACGATGGCGTCCCCGCCGAGGAACTCTCTCGCCGCGGCCTCGTCCTCGAACGGCACTGGCCACGACGCGAAATACCTGCCGAGCTGTGCGGCCTCGCCCGGATCATCGCTGCCCTTCACATGCCCTTCCAGCATCACGTGCCCTTTGACCAGGTCTGGTCGCGCCACCGCGACGAGGAACGCGGTATGGGCTCCCATCGACTGCCCGACGAGCACCGCGCGCTGCCCAGGGACGAGCTCCTCGAGCACTGCGACGACGTCTCCGACGAAGGTATCGCGCGACACGTCATTGGGAAGCCGTGTGCTCGCACCGTGCCCCCGCTGGTCCACGAGTAGCACCCGATATCCCGGTAACGCTTGCGCCGTGGGCAGCAGCTCGCACGAGCTCCCCGCGAGACCGTGCAGCAGTACGACGACGGGGCCATCGCCACCGAGGTCAGTGACCGCGATCGAGACACCGTCAGGGCGTAGCACCATGCGGTTGGTCATGCCACCTCCAGTAGCTTGATCTCGGCAGAGGCGCCGCACGTGGCCTTCCCAGCGATCAACTGAGAATCCGCTTGACGAGCGGCAGCGCATATTGCCAGTCGTCACCGTCGGGATCGACGAGATCGGCGTCCTCGAACCAGGTCACGTCTGCCTCCGGATGAGGGCCAATCAAGCCCACATTCCCATCGCCGCACCGATAATATGCGGCAGCGAGATCGCCTGTTTCATAGTGCGCATACTCCTCCGCACCATCTCTTGGCAACCGCGCACCCTCTTGAAAATAGGTCCAACGCACGGTCTCACCCCACGTGACTGCCACCACTTGATCACTGCTATCTTCCACAGGGAAGCCGGGAACACTTACCTCCCCCTCAACGGAATAATCAAGCAAACCGAAGCCCTCGCTCCCGGCGAGATATGCGCCCATGCAGATTCCGAGGTAGCTTCCACCGGCAGCAATATAGTCACGTAGCCCGCGGATGAAATCCGCAGGAAAACTCTGGGCCGCACCACTGATGTCGTCCCCACCACCTGGCTGAGCGTAGAGGGCGGCCCCAGATAGGGCACTCGCTTCGAGAGGGACCTGTTCGTGTGGGCCGATAAACGCAACGTCCAGGCCAAGCGGTGATCGAGACAGCCGCTCTGCAAGAATGTCCGAGCATCCTGCGCACCCTGCGGGGCCGCGGTACACAAGGGCGATTCGCCCGTCCGAACCCCCGTGCTCGTTCGTGCTGGTTGGTGCGCACCCGTTGACCAGCCCGGCGACCGGGATCGTCAGCAATCCCCCGAGGACCGACCGGCGCGTCCATCCAGCAGGTGGTTCGAACGTACTCATAGCTCGATCCTAGTGACCTTGCTCCACAGTTCACCGAAGCGACCGCGGACGAGCAGACGGGGCCGCCTCCTTCGCGTTGTCGATGACTGGTGGAGGTTTGACGCCCGAGTACTTCATTTCGGCGCGGAGGATTCGCGCCCACTGGTCACTGATGACGGCATCGAGGCCTGCTTCGAGAGCTTTTACCCTCGCGGCGCCCCTGTCACTCTCGCGGGCGCCCATCCCACATGGCCGACGACACGACCTTCGATCCTCGCCATGATGTGGACATCATGTGGTGCGTAGCCGTAGGGCTGTTGCGGATCCGACTCTCCGAACCCCTTGAGATATTCACTTTCGAAGAGCTGTCGAAGCCCACGCAGATCGGCCTCAGGGAGCTCTTGGTGGACGAGGACCTCGATCGAACGACGCTTCACGGGTCCGCATTCCACGGGTCCGCGAGTTCGACACCGGTGTGCTGGAAATCCTTCACATTGCGCGTAGCGCAGGTTGCCCCGTGCGCCACAGGCAGATCGCGGCGATCTGGGCGTCGGCCGTACTGACAGGCGCACCTGCTGCCTCGCGCGACGCGAGCACCTTTGCGTATCGCTCCGCCGCGTCAGCATCGAATGCGAGCACCGACCGGCTCCCCCGATGCGGCGCTACTGCTTGCCCGATCCTCTGAGCCAGCTCGTCTTTGCGTCGCCCTTCGAAACGACACTGGCCCGGCCCTTGATGACGAGGCGACCGGGGCGATCTCGGATCAACGATCGAGCGTGCTGATCACACGTTGAACCGGAATTCCACCGAGTTCCGGCACCGCCGACCATCACAAGGAACTGGACGATGCCGTCTCAGAAACGCGACGCAGCACGTCCTGCCCGACGATCGCAATGCCGCGTGGCCAAGCTGCCCAGACGGCATTGGCCAGGCTCGACTTCCCACTGTCGGAGTTGCCGCGGATCCTGATCAGTCGAGAATCCTCGGAACCGACGAGCGTCGAGGCCGCGGAACTCATGCCGATAGAAGAGGCCTGATCGCTGCGATCTGCTCCCCTGCACGATCCTCCGCGCGGTCGAGCTCATAGTGGCTCTGCAGGTTGATCCAGAACTCCGCCGAGGTCCCGAAGTACTTCGCCAGCCGCAGCGCGGTGTCGGCCGTGATGCCCCGCTTTCCGTGCACGATCTCGTTGATCCGCCGCGGCGGAACCCCGATCGAGACGGCGAGCTTGTTCTGCGTGACGCCGAAGCCCTTAATGAACTCCTCCATGAGGACCTCACCCGGGTGGATCGGCTCGATCCTGTCAGTGTTAGTCAACGATCTGCACCTACTCCGGTCCGGCGTCGAACTCGCCCTCGCGGAGGCCGAGGCCATGCTCGACGGCACCAAGCTCATCGATCACCTGACCGACCCCGACACGGGTGAGATCGTCCCCATCACGCTGGTCACCGACAACGGCGGCCCCTTCCGGTCGTTCCGCTTCGAGCACTTCATCACCGCCCATCCCGAGCTGCGTCATGTCCGGACTCGCGTCAGGACGCCGGGTCAGAACGGGGTCCGCGAACGGGCCTTCCAGAGCCTGAAGTATGAGCGGCTCTACCGCGAACAGATCGACGATGCCCTCGACCTGGTCCGCGAGGCCGATGCCTACCGGGCCGAGTTCAACACCATCCGCCCCCACGAGGCGCTGGCCTGGAACCGGCCGTCACAGGTCCACCGCGGGCTGGCGGACCCGACCGTCCCCAACTTTCCCGAGCCCGAAATCCTGCCAACTACTTGACGCGGGACAAGCCCCGCGCTGAACACTCAAGGAGTTGATTCGTACAACAACGCCAGTGGGTGCCCGATACAATTAAGGGGCGCAGGCCATGCCCGATGCGCAGAACAGGAGCCCCGAATGCACTTGAATGAGCCAATCCGGCGGCCGCAAGTGCCCGTTCCGGGACAGGTTGTGGAGGTTCGAGGCAGCCGCTGGGCCGTCACTGACGTCGTGTCGCAAGGGTTGGGGCGAAGCCCTGCGGATGACGCGAACACCGAACCGCAAAATGTCGTGACGCTCCAGTCGATTGATGAGGACCGCCTGGGTGAGGAGCTTGCGGTCGTCTGGGAGCTTGAGGTCGGAAACACGCTCGTGCCGGACCAGGGCCTACCTGCACGGCTCTCCCCGGAGACATTCGACGACCCCAACGTTCTTGGAGCCTACGTCGACGCTGTGCGCTGGGGCGCGGTGACCAGCGCGGATGAAAGCTCGTTCCAGTCCCCGTTCCGGTCCGGCGCCAACATCGAGGCTTACCAGCTGGAGCCGTTGCGCCGTGCACTCACTTCCGCTCGCACCAACCTCCTGCTTGCTGACGACGTTGGCCTCGGCAAGACGATCGAGGCTGGCCTGGTCATTCAGGAGCTGCTGCTACGCCACCGTGCTCAGACGGTCGCGATCGTGTGCCCGCCGAGCTTGGCGATCAAGTGGCAGGACGAGATGCGGGAGAAGTTCGGTTTGGACTTCACCATCGTCAATAGCCAGACGTTGGCTGACGACCGCCGTCGTCACGGCCTCGCAGCGAACCCGTTCCGCCTGCACCGTCGTGTCATCGTGTCGATGGCGTGGCTGCCGACACCCCGGGCGAAGCGCCTGCTGCGAGACATCTATCAGTCGGCCGACAGCGGCTCGGCGCGCTCGTACGCTTTCGATGTTCTCGTCGTGGACGAAGCGCATCACGTCGCTCCGTCGGGCCCCAGTTCCCTCGGAGGTGGGCGCGGTTACGCCGTTGACAGCCGCCGCACGGTTGCGGTTCGCGAGCTCGCGAAGCGCTGCGAGCACCGGCTGTTTCTGACCGCCACGCCGCACAACGGCTACTCCGAGTCGTTCACCGCGCTGCTCGAGATGATCGATCAGCGACGTTTTGCTCGCGGGGCGTCGATCGACGAAAAGGCGCTCGCCGAGGTGACCGTGCGACGCCTGAAGACCCAGCTGGCAGACAAAGACTTCAGGGCCCGCAAGATCAACCTCATTCCCTTCGAGCCGAACGCAGATGAGGAAGCGATGTTCGGCATGCTCGTGGATTTGCTCACCGCGAGTGCCAGAGCGAATGGCAAGAGCGCCATGGGCGACATCCTGGGCCTGCTGCTGCGCAAGCGCCTGCTCTCGAGCCCGTGGTCGTTCGCGTTGACGCTGGAGCAGTATGAGGCCTCTCCCGAGGCCGCGGTGGTGACCCTTGATGACTACTACGCCGAGGTCGTGGGCAGTGACGCCTCGGATGAGGAAGAGGGTCTGACAGAGCACCCGGAGTTTGCGGCGATGACGCAGGCGAAGTCTGCGCACCCGCTGAGCGAAGCGACGCAAAGCGAGATCGACCGTCTGACGGCCTGGGGCCGAGGTTACGAGAACAAGCCCGACTCCCGGCTGGACGCCCTGATCACCTTCCTCGACGCGGTGTGCCGTCCCGATGGCCGGACGTGGAGCAACGAGAGGGTGGTCGTCTTCACCGAGTACGCGGCAACTCTGGAATGGCTGCAGCGCGTTCTCGCCTCGAGGAAGTACGACGAGTCGCGGCTTGCCGTGATCCAAGGTTCGACGCCTGCCGACGAGCGTGAACTGATTCGCGCCAGGTTCACGGCCCCGCCGCACGAGGAGCCGCTGCGCGTTCTGTTGGCCACCGACGCCGCCGGCGAGGGCATCGACTTGCAGACCTTCTGCCACCGTCTCGTGAACTTCGACATTCCTTTCAACCCTTCCCGCCTGGAGCAGCGCATCGGCCGGATCGACCGATACGGTCAGCGCGAGACGCCAAAGGTCTACTATCTGTCGCCCGTCAAGGAGTCCTCTGCGTACTCGCTTGATCACGCTTTCGTCCGGCGCATCGCAGAGAAGGTCGCGCAGACCGAGTCGGACCTCGGAACGGTCAACCCTCTCATCGACGCCGAGGTCCGCGGGCACTTCATGGGACGCCCGGCGCCAGCCGTTGCTGGAAGGGCCGGAGGCGCCCAGATCTCCCCGGAGCTCGCAGCGCTCAAGGGCGAGCAGCAGCTCAATGCGCAGTTGACCAAGCTCGCTGCGTCGTACGGTGATGCCAAGGGCAAGTTGCACCTCACCCCGTTCAACGCCCGACGCGTTGTCGAAACGGCGCTCGCTGTGAGCCGTGAGCCCGGGCTGAAGGCGCATCCGGATGCGCTCTATGACGAGGACGGCCCGGAGACCTTCGCTGTCGATCATCTGGGTCCACGGTGGCAGCCGGTGCTGGCCGGCCTGCAGACAGTGCTCAACCCGGACGTCTACCGGCCCATCACGTTCGACGAAGAGCTGGCCCGCACCGACCCGGGGGTCGTGCACATCCACCTCGGGCACGCCCTCATGCAGAAGTCGGCGCGGCTGTTGCGCAGCGGACTGTTCGGGGCGTCGTCCGACATGCACCGGGCGACCGCGGTGGTCGATGAAGCGATCCCCGAATCGTGTGTTGCGGCCGTCTCCCGCCTGGTCCTTGTCGGGCGTGGCGGGTTGCGTCTGCACGAGGAGGTCTTCGTGACCGGCATCCGTCTGCACGGTAACGCTATGGCTGAGGAGAAGGTCAACGGCCTGCTCGACAACGTGTTGGATCGGCCTGAACTCAAGCCGGCAGACGAGGCCGTGCGCACCGAGTTGGCGAAGGTCTGGAACGCGGAAGGCTCCAGGATGCGCACTCGTCTCGAGAATGCGATGGAGGCCCGGGCGCATAGGCGTCAGGACGCAGTGCAAGGCACGTTGGATAAGCGCCGTGACACCGACCTGCAACGTGCACAGGAGATCTACGCGCGCTTCCGTGACAACCTTCGCATCTCCTTGGAGCAGGCCAAGTCCGAGGATGCGCAGCAGTTGACCATGCTGTTCGCGGATGACCAGCAGGCACAGCGACGCCGTGACATCCGCGCGATGGAGGACCGCCTCGACACCCTCGAAGCCGAGGAGAAGCGCGAGCTGGACGGTCTTCGCGCCCGGTACGAGGACGTCCGCCCGTATGTCTCGGCCGCGGCGGTGGTGTTTGCTCTCACGCCGCAGGACGCAGCGAAGTTCGGAGGTGTGCGATGAGTCGGGGTACGAAAACGTTGCGGCGTCCGACGCGCAGTGTTCGCGAGGCACACCGCGCTTGGTTGGAGTTGGTCGACACTGAGGGTCCGTTCATCGCCCTGCCGGTACTGACAAAGGCCTTCGGATCCGGCATCCCGCAGCTCGAGGCAGGCAAGAAACTCGCGTTGACGGCGGCCAAACCGGTCTTTGATCGGGCCCGCGACGCCTTTGATGAGGCCAAGGACAAGGACAGCGCGCTTCCGGTGTACCGGTCGGCACGGGACGCCTGGGTCGAGACGGTCCTCCGTGACGTGCTCGGATGGGGCAAGTTCTGGCAGCCAGGTGACGCCGCCTGCGCCACGACAGTGCGGTCGCCGGATCACTCTGTTGAGGTGAAGGCCACCGGAGCCCTGCGTCGCAAGGATGACGTCGGCGCATTGGTCTGGGTGATCGACCCCGTCGAGGGCCTGCGCGAAGCCGGTACGGACGGCTGGTCGGACAGCCCGATCGACCGGATGGAGCTGCTGCTGCGCGAAGCAGATCTCCCCGTTGGCATCGTGACGGACGGCCGCTGGTGGGCTGTGGTGAGCGCGCCGAAGGAGACCATCGCGGCGTCCGGAATCGTCGATGCGCAGACCTGGATCGAGGAACCCGAGGTTCGCGATGCCTTCGTCGAACTCCTCTCACCCGGGCGGCTCGTTGGCAAGAAGGACGAGGAAAAGCTCAGCACGCTCTTCAAGGATTCCGTGTTGGCCTCGGACGACATCACAGAGGAGCTCGGCAAGCAGGTTCGTCGTGCCGTCGAGCTCGTCGTCGCCGCCCTCGATGAGGCCGCTGCGGACGCTCGCCACCGCGGAGAGCCCGACCCCCTTCCGGCAGAAGGTGAGGAGATTTACGATGCCGTCGTCACAGTGCTCATGCGCGTGGTGTTTTTACTGTTCGCGCAGGAACGTGGCCTGTTACCAACCGGCGAGCTGTATTCTGCTGGGTATGGCCTCTCTGACCAGCGTGAAGTGCTCGAAAAGCGCCTCCTCGACGAGGACGCTGAGGCGCTGGACGCGACGTCGCTGACCTGGCACCGCCTTCTTGCAACGTCGCAGGCGCTGTATGCCGGGGCCACCTTCGAAGACCTGCGACTACCCGCATATGGCGGTTCACTGTTTGACCCGACCCGCTTCCCGCTTCTCACCGCGACAACACAGCGTGGCACGCTGGCGGTGACGGTGAGTGATCGCGTCATGCTCGAAGTGCTCCGTGCCGTCCAAACGGCCCATATCAAAGGCGAACTTCGGGTGATCTCGTTCCGCGACATTGACGTCGAACAGATCGGCTACATCTACGAGGGCCTGCTCGGCTACACGGTCAAACGTGCCCCGGAGGTGCTCATTGGCCTCGCCGGGACCAAGGGCTCCGAACCCGAAATCCCGCTCGCGACGCTCAACGACCTGTACGAACAAGTTGATGGTGATGACGCCAAGCTCGGTGCCGCGGTGGTGAAATGGGTCAAGGCCAACCAACCGGGGGCGGAACACAAGACCGCCGGCCAGTACGCGAAGCTGCTGGCGGCCGGTGACACGATGGCCGATGCGGAACAGGCGCTGCGCTCGGTGACGACCGACGAGGATCTCCGTGCCGAACTGCGCAGCTGGATAGGGGTGATCCGTCGCGACCTGCGCGGACGCCCGGTCGTCATCCTCTCCGGTGGCCTCGTGGTAGCCGAGACGCCGTCGCGGAAGAACGCTGGCGCGCACTACACCCCACGAGCCCTGGCTGAGGAGGTCGTCCTCCACGCCCTGGAACCCATCGTCTACGCCCCTGGTCCGCATCAGACCGCCGACCGGAGTGCGTGGCAGCTCAAGTCATCCACCGAGATCCTCAACCTCAAGGTCGCGGACATCGCGTGCGGATCAGGGGCGTTCCTCGTCGCGGCCGCCCGATACCTCGCCGCACGCCTCCAGGAGGCGTGGCTGGCCGAAGGCACCTGGATTGACCGGTCACCGGCAGAACGCGAAACGAAGGCGCTGCGTGCCGTCGTCGCACACTGTCTCTATGGTGCCGATATCAACGGCATGGCCGTTGAAATGTGCAAGCTCTCCCTGTGGCTCGTGTCGCTGGACCACAACCTGCCGTTCTCGTTCGTCGACGACAAGGTGCTGCACGGCAACTCCCTGCTCGGCCTGACGTCGGTGCGGCAGCTTGAAGAACTCCACATTGCGCCGAAACCACCACACAATCAGCAATTTGGCCTCGAGTTCTCCGGCACCGAGCTCGTCGCGCGGTTCGATATCAGCGACCGCATTCAACGGGCCATTGCGTTGCGCCAAGCCCTGGCATCAGAGATCGACAACAACGACCCGACTCGGTCGGCGAACGCCAAGCACAACCAGATGCGCCAGCTGAGTGAGCACACTGCACAGGTGCGCACCCTGGCCGACAGCGTCATCGCCGCAGGCCTCGCCCTGGGCGGCAAGCCCAGCAAGAAGCTCGATGAGGCCTATGAGAATCTCCGTATGGCGGTGGGCCGGGCCGTCCCTGCCCCCGGAGGCACACCCGACACCGCCATGCTGGACGCGATCCTGAAGAAGGGGCTCACGCCCGCGGTCTCGACCGACTACGAGCGCTGGCAGCCGCTGCACTGGTGCCTTGAGGTGCCGGACGTCATGGCCCGGGGCGGCTTTGACGCCATCATCGGTAACCCACCGTTCCTTGGCGGCAAGAAGATCACCCCTGCGATGGGCAAGAACATTCGCGAATGGCTAGTTAATCAAATAGCAGAAGGGGCAGTCGGCAACGCGGATCTGGTTGCCTATTTCATCCTGCGCGCCGCCTCACTCCTGCGAAAGTCTGGAGGCTTCGGGCTTGTAGCAACAAACTCGATCAGCCAAAACGAAAACCGGAAGGTGGCACTAGCTCCGCTGTTGATGACGGAGTTCGAACTTTACCGAGCTGTGCGGAGCTCACGCTGGACGGCGCCAGGTGCAGTCTTGGAGATTGCACAACTTTGGGCCACCCGAGAGTCACTGGGCGCCGGCGTACCCCGCTGGGTTGACGATCTCTCCACGCACCGCATCTCAGAGCACTTAGAACCGGCGGGGCGAGTTCAAGGCGACCCATCGCCACTCTCTGGCAGCCGAGACCTCGCGTATATCGGATGCAACGTCAACGGCATGGGGTTCACACTTCCCAAAGAGACCGCTGCCGCTTGGATCGCCGAAGATGAACGGAACCGTGAGGTACTTCGCCCATTTTTTGGCGGAGAGGAACTCAATGAGCAACCTGTAGCCAAGAGCTCTCGCTGGGTGGTGGACTTCTTCGGCATGACGGAAACACAGGCTCGTTCATTCGAAAAGCCCTATGCCTGGGTGCTGGAGAGGGTCCGCCCTGAACGCCTCAAGCTGAAAAACAAGCCTAAGCTACAGGAGAAGTGGTGGCTGTACGAAGCTTCTGCGGTGGAGTTGAGACGCCGCCAGGAGGGCCTGAGAGAGGTACTCGCGCAGACGAGGCTCAGCAAAACACAGATGCCGCTACGCGCTCCGGCTTCAGCACTATTTGCCGATTCGTGCGTCGTATTCCCTTTCCAGGAACATTGGATGCAGGCGGTCTTATCTTCTTGCCTCCACCAGCAATGGTCCCTGGTCTACGGCTCCGGGATGAGGGATGATCCCCGATACACGCCCAAGTCGGTGGCCCGAACTTTCCCGATCCCAAAGGAGACCAGCGACCTCAATGTCATCGGCAGAAGACTCGACGACTTCCGATCCCAAGCTATGCAAATTAGAGGCATCGGAATCACCGCGATCTACGATCTGGTCAATTCCCGAGGGTGCAGCGATCCAGACATCTCGGAGCTTCGCCGGATTCACGTCGACCTCGACAGCACTGTCATGGCTGCGTACGGCTGGGGCGATGTCGAGCTCAACCACGGGTTCCACACCTACCGGCAGATGACACGGTGGACGGTGTGCCCCGAAGCGCGAGATGAGATTCTCGATCGGCTCCTCGAAGAAAATCACCGCCGCGCCGCGCTGCAGGACGGCACACCGCCGCTCGCTGACGATGAGGGCGACGGCACGACTGAGATGGAGGGGGACCAGAGATGACTTCCAATACACCGCCGTACGAGTTACCCATCGAGGATGAGAAGACCTCCTGGGCTGCACGGGAAAACCTTCACGATGTGCTCACCCGTGAACTGCTCGGCCCCGCCGAGGGCGACGACGAGACGCTGCAGATGACGCCGGACAGCCGGTACCTCATCGGGCGCATCGCGCCGGCAAAGGTCAGTTCCGGCACGGATTCTCCGTCCGCCGAGGGTGCGGACGACCCTGAATCCACCTTGGACATCGGCGACGACATCGATGCCAAACTGAGCACTGGGGTCCCGCTTCCGAGCGTGGACGAGACGAGCGGCGATGCCGACGAGGATGCAGCCGAGGACGCCCCAGTCAAGCGTGGCCTCATGATCCCTGCGTCCATGGGTCTGCGCTTCCAGCTCCCGCTCGACGTCGAACGGGTCACCGTGCGCGCGAACTGGGGCACATATGAGCCCGAATCGACTGACAAACTCATCCCCGGCACAGACCGGCATGAGCGGGTCTTCCACCGCAAGGATCACGATTACCTGCGCACCCTCACCGTCCACGACCTCGTCGACGGCATCACCCACGAAATTCAGCTCGAAAACGACGTTGTCCTACGGGTCGACGCAGAGACTGACCACAGTGCCGATGCGAGCCGCAGCCGTCGCATCATCGAGATCGCACTGTGCAACGACACCGAGACACCAACGCACATCCCCGTCAACGCCTGGTTGTTCCAGACTCAGCTCTACGTTGAAGCCGAAGGCAAGCCCGTCTTCTTGCCCGTCTACGACCCGCTGCTTGACCCGGAACGCTCCACGGACGACGACGAGCTCAAACGACTCGACCTGCAGTACCGCGACCTGCTCGAATTCGCCATCGGTCGAACCTGCTCCGCGGACTGGACCGTCGCGGCGGGCGAGCGTCAGGCCACTCAGGTGCGCACCACCTGGCTCCCGACCGTCGAGACCCCGCAGACCCTCGCTGGTGAAACGCTAGGGGCAGTCACGGACATGCGCGCGTTGGCCGAGGCTGCCAAGGACTCCGATGCCCTCGACGCCGCGCTTCGGCCCATCGTGGACGGCTATGCGGAGTGGCTCGATGCCAAGCGCACTGAAGCAGTGTCTCTCCCGGCGCATCTCCGTTACACTGCGCTCGAGACGATCGAGGACGCCGAGTACGTTCATGCCCAGCTCGCCGACGGTCTGGCGTTCCTGCACGGCAGCCAACAAGCACGTGAATGCTTCGCGTTCATGAACACTGTCATGGCCGAACAGCGCGTCCGCAGCCAGATCGCCGCACTGCGTATCACCGACGCGGATCTCGATCTTGACGACGCGGCCGAGCAAGTCGCGAAGCGCGGTCCCGGCGCGCATTCGTGGCGTACGTTCCAGCTCGCATTCATACTCATGCAGGTCCGCGGCCTGTGCGAACCGACGTACGCGCGGCGCTCCGTCGACAACCTCGCCCGAGTGGAGCTGCTGTTCTTCCCGACCGGTGGTGGAAAGACCGAGGCCTACCTCGGCCTCGCAGCGTTCACCTTCGCCATCCGCCGCCGCCAAGGCGTCATCGACACCCCAGATGGACCCCTGAACGGTGGTGCAGGGGTCAACGTCCTCATGCGGTACACGCTGCGCCTGCTCACCTCCCAGCAGTTCCAGCGCGCCGCAGCCCTCGTCTGTGCGGCCGAACTTGAACGCCGCAAGGATGCTGGGCGGTGGGGCGAAGAGCCCTTCCGCATCGGACTGTGGGTTGGTACGAACGTCTCGCCGAAGTACGTCAAGGATGCAGCCGATGAGCTCGAGAAGGTCAACGAGGGACATGGGCGCCGGCTCACGGTGCTTCAGGTGAAACGATGTCCTTGGTGCGGCACGGCCATCACATCCCGCCACATTAATGTCGACAAGACGGCTGGCCGCGTCTACGTGTACTGCGGTGAGGAGTTCGGAGACTGCCCGTTCTCCCGTCATGGCGAGGTCGAGGGCGGCCTGCCGATCCTCACCGTCGACGAGGAGATCTACCGCCTCGCTCCCGCTTTCCTGATCGCGACTGTCGACAAATTCGCGCGCCTTGCCCGTGAGGGGCAAGCCGCGCACCTCTTCGGGTACGTCCGAACGCGGTGCGAGCGCCATGGGTACGTCCACCCCGACGACAGCGGTTGCAACGGGACGACGAGACACCAAGCCACCGATGACTTCCCGGCAGCCGAATCGCGAGACGTCTCCCGGCTGCGGCCCATCGATCTGATCATCCAGGACGAGCTGCACCTCATCACCGGCGCCCTCGGTACGACGGTCGGTCTGTTCGAACTCGCCATCGATGCCCTGACGTCGTGGCGCTGGTCCGACGGCCAGCCCGTCAAGCCACTCCTCGTGGCGTCCACCGCGACGGTCCGCAACGCCGGCGAACAGACGAAGGGACTCTACGGTCGTCTCCCGTTGCTGTTCCCACCGCGAGTACTCGACGCCGCCGACACATACTTCTCCACCGAGGTCCCCGTGTCGAAGAACAACCCGGGACGCCGCTACGTCGGCGTGAGCACCACAGGTGTTCGCATCACCACCGCGGAGATCCGTATTGCGGAGGTCCTCATGGCAGGCGGCCAGCTGCTGCTTGACCGTCTCGGTGAGGCCGCCGACCCGTACATGACGCTCGTCGGCTACTTCAATGCCACCCGCGAACTCGCCGGCATGAGCCGCTACGTCCAAGACGACGTCCAGACCGCCCTCGCGAAGGGGCGCCGCGGCATCGGTCTACCGCGCCGCGTCGGCACGGCATACGGCGAGCTCAACCTCTCGGAGCTCACCAGTCGTGTCTCGGGCACTGCCATCACCGACACACTGGACCAGATGGCGCTGACGTTCGACCCGGCGCTGGACACCACGGCCGCACGCGAAGAGATTCGTGCTCGGCTGGCCGCCGACAAGCCCGTGCAGAAACGCACCAGCCCGCCGTTCGACGTCGTGCTCGCGACCTCGATGCTCCAGGTCGGTGTCGACGTGACCCGGCTCGGACTCATGCTCATGGTCGGCCAACCGAAGAACACCGCCGAATACATCCAGGCCTCCTCCCGCGTTGGTCGTGACGCCGGGCGTCCGGGCCTGGTCGTCACGCTCGGAAACTGGGCGCGGCCACGCGACCTCGCACACTACGAGGCATTTCGGCACTACCACGAGACGTTCTACGCCCAGGTCGAGCCCCTGTCCGTGACACCGTTCTCGGTCACCTCGCTGGAACGGGGCCTCGCCGGGGTGCTCGTCAGCGCGATTCGCGTTCTCGAGGCATCCCAACTGGACGGGCTCTCACCGGAGCGGGATGCGTGGCGAGTCAACGACGCCACCGCGTCCGCACGCGTCAAGGCGCTCATCGACAAGCTCGTGGCTCGTGCCGTCGCCGCCTCACCCGACCCGCTGACCGAGGGTGCTGTCCGCCAGCGCCTTGACGCCGCGCTCGGCCTGTGGAAGAAGCGACAGCAGTCGGTCAGCTCAGTTGAGAACAAGACCCTGGTGTACGAAAAGATTCACCGCACGAACGCCAGTGACTTCGCCCCACTCGTGCGGAGTGCAGAGAACGTGCCCTCAGCGCCCGATGCCTTGTCGGGTCCCCCGTTCGTCGTCGCCAATTCGATGCGCGAAGTGCAACCGGAGATCAACATCCTCGTCAGCCCACGGCCGGAGAACCTCATGTGGAGACCGTCCGATGACACGCCGCAGTGGGCGCCGCAGCCGAGAGGAGACCAGGCATGAGTACCGAACCGTCGTACGTGAGCACCGTCGACTCCCACAGCCAGACCCCGCTGGACCCCCTCGGTGACTCCGACGCTCTCAAGGACACGGGCCAGAAAAGGAATCGCGCCAAGGTCGGTTCTGCCCGGCCGTCCTCGCTGCTGTACACGTACGGGCCCGGCTCGATCATGGACCTGTCTCACTTCACCGTGATGCCGTCGGGCCTGCAGGACTGGGAGCGCATCTGGGCCCGCCGCGAAGGCACCCCGACGATCCACGCCCCGGCGTTGCTGGATGCTGTCCGCACCCTGCTCAAACACCGAGTCCAGGAGCTGCGCCCCTTCCCTCACCAAACAAGCAGTTCCTACACGGGCGATGAGGGCCGAGACCTCGGCATTCCGGCGCGTGTCTTTCCGCAATGGTTGCGCTGCACCGGCTGCGACATGCTGGGGCCCATCGCCAAATTCCAGTACAAGAACACCAACCCCTACCGCCCGGATGAGGCGATCTTCGAGCACGAGTCGTGCCCCGGTCGATCGCGCCCTCGCGACAAGCAAGCTCGGGGAAAAGCCAAACCGGCTGGTACCAGGACGTCGAAGCGGCGCCCGGCTGTAGCGGCGCGCTACCTGCTGACATGTATTGACGGACACCTTGACGAGTTCCCCTACGATTGGTGGGTTCACGAGGGCGCGCACTGCCCGAAAGCGGACACCCCCATTCTGAAGATGGTCGACCACTCGGGTGGACGTGGTGCCTCCGCCACCATCGTGTGCGACTCCTGCGAGGCTCGACGTCCGATGAACCAGGCACAGGGTGAGGTGGGCCGTTCCAAGCTGCCAGGTTGCCGCGGCCGTCACCCACACCTTGACGGCTTCTCCCCGGGCGGGTGCGATCGCGACCCGCGGCTCATTCTCGTCGGTGCTTCAAACCTCTGGTTCCCGGCACTGACCTCAGCGATCGTCATGCCGCGACTCGAGCCCGAGCTGAAATTCGCGGACGAAGTTGACCTCATCCGGTCTGCCCTCGCGCAGGATCCCGATGTGGCCGCCGAAGACTACGTCGGCGCCACCAAGCCCTTGCGCAAGTTTCTCAAGGGCGTCCTTGACGTCACCGAGAAGACAGACGATGAGCTCGCCCAGCTGCTGGACGCCGTGATCAATGAACCGGCCGAGAGGTCGGTTGAAGAGAAACACGAAGCCTTCGAAAGGTGGAGCCCGGTCGATCTGCTCGTCCCGGAGTGGCGGTATCTGCAGAAGGACCCGATCAAGGATCATCACGCGGACGATCGCAGCGGGTTGGTGCTGTCACCGCGCACACTTTCGCCCCACCTTCCTGACGGCATCGGCCGCGTCCTGGCTGTCGACAAGCTGCGCAAGGTCAACGCACTCATCGGATTCACTCGCGTCGATGAGATGGATCGTGTCAACGATCTCGCCAGCCGACTCGTCCCGCTCACCGATGACCCAACTCCACCCTGGGTCGTGGCCACCGAGGACCGTGGCGAGGGGCTGTTTCTGCAATTCAATGAAGCCATGGTCGCTGCGTGGGAGGAACGCGTCATGGGTTCACCGCTGTGGCAGGCCCACCGCGCTTCGCACCGGCGCAACTTCGAAAACCGATTCTCTGACACCGCCGCTGCCGTGTCGCCAGACGAGCGCCTGCCCGCGCCGCGCTACTGGATGATTCACACCTTCGCGCACCTGCTGTTCCGACAGATGGCGCTCAGCAGCGGCTACGGAGCAGCGAGTATCAGCGAGCGGTTATACGCCTGGCAGGCAGACGGCGAGCGTCCGCCCGCTGCGGGCGTGTTGATCAGCACGACGGCCTCCGACAGCGACGGGACGCTCGGTGGTCTCGTCCGTCTTTCTGAACCGGATCTGTTGGCTGATCTCATCCGCAAAGCTCTGCTTCACGCGGGCCGGTGCTCGTCGGACCCGATCTGTGCCCGGCGCACTCCCAAGGCGCCCGAAGATTTCCTGCACGGCGCTGCCTGCCACTGCTGCGTCATGGCATCCGAGACATCGTGTGAGCGTGCGAACCGCTTCCTTGACCGCAGGCTGCTCATTCCGCTGCCGGGGTCGGACCCGGACATGGCGTTCTTCAAAGATTCTCATGTCCAATGAATCGGAGGCTGCCCGTGCTCTCGGCGCATACCTGACCGGTGCCGAGGCGCGGCAGCTAGCCGATCAACTGGACGGTGGAGTCCCAGCTGCGACGGTGAAATCTGGCCTGGCTCCAGCACGCCGCGCCCATATCTGGGAGCTCTTGCAACAGGCGGGGCTCAGCACCAGTCGTCAGGCCGTTGTGCAGACCCTGCGCGCCGTTGAAGGCGCACGCGCGTCGTCGATCGTCGTCTCGCCGATCTGGACCGCTCCAGACAACTTCGCCGGCGCCGGCAAACTCACCAGCACCCTGCACGAATACGTCGACAACGCACGAGAGTCCGTCATCTGCGCGACCTTCAACTTCCAACGCAGTTCGGCGCTGTGGCGCTCCTTGCGCTCCGCCGCGGCCCGTCCCGATCTGGACGTTCGCATTTACATGGACACCGATGCCGCGGACAACAATCGAGCACTATGGAAGCCATCTACGACGGAGGTGGCTCGCGCACTCCACCCCGCGGCTGTCTATCGAACCGTCTCGTGGCGAGGCAAGCAGGTACGGACACACGCGAAATTCATCGCAATCGACCACCAGTACCTCATCGTGATGAGCGCCAACTTTTCGAAGTCGGCCGAGTTGCACAACATCGAACTCGGTCTCGTCGTCCACGACAAGGCCGCCTGCGAAGGCGTCATCAATGCCTTCGATGGATACGCGAGTCTTTTTGAACTCGTAGATCCCTGATCTGCTCCGTCAGGACCAGCTGCCACTCGATCACGCCAAGAGCCTGCCGGGCGCGGCCAAAACCGGCCGCTCCTCAGGCAGTTTCAGGAAGGGATCAGACGTTGAACCTGAACTCGACCACGTCAGCAGCCGTCAACTCGGGCAGAGTAGACTCCCACCCTGCTCCGTCAGACAAAGTTGGAAACACTTTTTTGAGTTTCGCCAATGCCCCATTGGCAGATGCCGCCGACACCTTGAACACCTCAATCTCTTCCTCCGAAAGCTCGCTGGCGAAGGAATTAAGCGCCTTTACGACGAGCGATAAGTGCTGAAGTACGACGTCGCGGGAAGACTTATCGGCCCTCCGCAGGTCTTGAATCAACCCCGAGCACCGTTGAAGAAGCCAGAGTATCTCAAATACGCCGTGACGAACTTCTTGCTCCTCGTCATCCGTCACAGCGAACTCGCGGAGTGGATGGGCAGGCGTCCCGATTCGCGCGTTCGGGGAGGTTGTTCGCCCCGGTGTTCCTCCACCCAAGCTGTGAGGCGATCCCGGGCAACCGCAACGGAGCCGGCGGTCAGCGAGACAATGAACGCGTCGACGCGCGCGATTGCGGCAGCTCTACGATCAGATCGCCATGCCATGAAGGCGAACACGGCAGCAGCGCCCATAGCGAAGGCATTCGCCCAAGCACCCAGCATGCCCCACATTGCAATCTGCTCAGGCGTCACCTCTTGCCCCCAGAGGTTAATCCGCTACGGAACTCCACCGCATCACCATCAATACCTTGTTTGAGAATGGCCAGCGGGAAGCGTTCTAGCACCCTCGCTGCCAGTTCTTCGGTGCGGTTCTCGATGTCGTCAGGGGTCCAAGACTCCCTCGTGGCCAGGTCAGCGTTCAGTGACA
This sequence comes from Brevibacterium ihuae, assembly GCF_900184225.1. NCBI lineage: Bacteria > Bacillati > Actinomycetota > Actinomycetes > Micrococcales > Brevibacteriaceae > Brevibacterium > Brevibacterium ihuae. Next base: position 960,392 of record NZ_FXWZ01000002.1, read on the forward strand.
GTCCGTTTCGATAGCCGATGTGCCTGCCCTTTGCGTCCTGGCGGTCGCGCTTCTCAGGGAACGACTTGTTGCCGAGGTTGCTGTTATACGCGGTAATGGTGAGGTTGCCGAGCCTATGCTTGTGCTCCTCCTGAACCTGGGCAGCGACCTCCTCGCCCCCGAGCATCTCCTGCCACTCAGCCGGAAGGTTCTCGCCCTGCGGGAGGATGTGCTCGATCGTCCAGACGAAACGGTTCTTTTCCTGACGCCACAGGTCGACACGCGTCTCCTTGGTCATGGCGTCCTCGGCCAGCGTCGCGAGGACGAACCGGGCGACGTCGCTGTTCTCCTCGTAGATTCGCCCCAGGAGGCGGGTGCGGAACTCCTCGTCGGACACTGAGGCCGCACTCAGCTTCTCCCCGACGATCTCCACCACATCGTCGCCTCGGGCATCACCCACAGCGTCGATGGTCGTCATAAACAGCTTCGCCAGCGCGTACGTCTGCGGGTATCCCGTGAGGTTGCGTCGGACAAAGAAGCTCGTGAGGCGGTCTACGACCGTCTCGATGTGTGCATCTGTCAGAACCAGATCGGACTGCTTCGATATCAGCCACATGAGGAGCACGTAGGACGGCGCGCCCTGAGCGCGCATCAGGCGCTGGAACGACCGGTCAAGGGTTGTCGGCTGGTCGAGTTCAACGACGCAGTTGATTCGCCCGTAGACCTTGCTCGCCGCCACCAGCGAATCGACGACGCTTTTGAGGCCCTGCTCGAGGACCTTCTCGTAGACCCTGATCAGGTTGGACTTCGTGGCGACCGAGGCGTTTGAGACTTCGGGCAACTCTGACTTGAACGCGTTGTAGTAGTGGCGGAGGAAGCGCTCCTGGGTGGAGTAGCTGTCACCGAGGCTGGTCAGCATGTCGTTCCAGTGCTTGAACGCCTCGTCGACGTCCATGATCTGCTTCTTCTCCGACTCGGCGAGAAGGTGGTTCTTGATCAGGTCCACCGGCGAGAGGGGCATCCCGCGGTTGTTCAGGGACTCGAACAGCACGAACGCGTCGGCGTGGTTGGCCACCTCAATCTTCACGATCACCGCCTGCAGGGCCGCCTCATGCACCCGCAGGGCTGCCTCCGGCTGTGTGATCTCCTCAGTCTCGGCGAGCCTCTGGATCGCGGAGCGGAAGTAGCGGTAGCACTTGGCAATCCTGCGGCTGGGGAAGTACGGCTTCCATTCTCCCTCCACCGGCAGGCCGGCTTCCTCGAGCACCTTGCGGAAGTCGGAGAGGTTGTGGCCCTGCTTCTGCGGCGTCACCCTCGGCTGCTGGTCGGCTTTCCGCACCAACTGCCGACCGAGGTTGACGACATCCGTTCGTGTGTCGTCGTCGAGATCGTCGAGGTGCTCCTTGAGTACCGAAAAGACGGCGGCCAACAACAAGGTGAGCGTCGTCAGTCGCTGCTGCCCATCGATGACCTGCAGGATGTTGCCCTCGAGCGTGTCCGTGGTCTGGTCGAGCGTGATGATGGTGCCCAGGAAGTGCGCGCCGTCGGCCTCAATGAGATCTTCGAACAGGTCTTCCCAGTGGGACTTATACCAGGAGTACTCGCGCTGGTAGGGCGGGATCCGGTACAGCACGTTGCCTTCGTGACTGAACAGCGTGTGCACCGGATACTGGTTGGCAGATTTGATCATCGAGAACCTCCCAGCTCACGCGCCCATATGTGGCTGACCTCTCCGTCGATGAAGTCGCGGACCCTGTCGTGCAGGTTGCGTGATTCTGTCACTTCCTACCCCCAGAGGTTAATCCGCTACGGAACTCCACCACGTCACCATCGACCATGACGTAGTCCTTGCCCTCCATGCGCACGCGGCCGGCTGCGCGGGCGTCGGCCATGGATCCGTGCTGATCGAGGTCCTCGAAGGACACGATCTCGGCCTTGATGAAGCCCTTCTGGAAGTCGGTATGGATGACGCCGGCCGCCTCGGGCGCGGTCGCCCCCTGCGGGATCGTCCAGGCGCGCGACTCCTTGGGACCGGCGGTGAGGTACGTCTGCAGCCCGAGCGTGGAGAAGCCCACGCGCGCCAGCTGGTCGAGACCGGCCTCGTCCTGCTCGCTCATCTCGAGCATCTCCGCCGCCTCGTCGTCGTCGAGCTCGGCGAGCTCGGACTCGAACTTCGCGTCGAGGAAGATCGCCTCGACCGGCGCGACGAGCGCGCGCATTGCGTCCTTCTGCGCCTCGTCGGCGAGCACGTCGTCGTCGACGTTGAACACGTAGAGGAACGGCTTCGTCGTCATGAGCTGGAGCTCGCGCAGCGGGCCGGCGTCGAAGCCGTCGGTCTGCATCGCCTGGTACAGCGTCCGCCCCTCCTCGAGGATCGCCTGCGCGGCCTGCATCGCGGCGAGCACCTCGGGCGCGGTCTTCTTCTGCTTGACCTCCTTCTCGATGCGCGGCGTGGCCTTCTCGATCGTCTGGAGGTCGGCGAGGATGAGCTCGGTGTTGATCGTGTCGATGTCGTCGGCCGGGCTGACCTTGCCGTCGACGTGCACGACGTCGGAGTCGGAGAACCCGCGGATGACCTGGCAGATCGCGTCCGCTTCACGGATGTTGGCGAGGAACTGGTTGCCGAGCCCCTCCCCCTCCGAGGCGCCGCGCACGATCCCGGCGATGTCGACGAAGCTCACCGTCGCCGGCAGGATCTTCGCCGAACCGAAGATCTCGGCCAGGCGGTCGAGCCGGGGATCCGGCAGCTCGACCACGCCGATGTTCGGCTCGATGGTCGCGAACGGGTAGTTCGCCGCGAGCACCTGGTTCTTGGTCAGGGCATTGAACATGGTGGACTTGCCGACGTTGGGCAGTCCGACGATTCCGATAGTAAGAGCCACGGTCACCCAGTCTAGCGGTGAGCGCCGCACCCTTGACACGGGCCCGCGAGCCGGTAGGTTCGGGCACCACCGGCCGTCCGCGCCGGACCACCGCGCACCGCGTCCCACGACCGCTCGCCCCAGGGGAGACCATGGCAGAGTTCAGCACGTTCACCGCCTCCGACGGCACGCCGATCGAGTACGCCGACATCGGCTCCGGACCGGTGCTCTTCAACATCCATCACTACGGCGGCAGCACCGAGATGCAGATGCCCATGCTCGAGATGCTCGCCGGCGACTTCCGGTGCATCACGTTCTCCCAGCGCGGTTGGGGAGCGACCCCGCTGCGCGGCGAGATCAGCCTCGCCCAGTCCGCCCGCGACGCCGGGGAGCTCCTCGACCACCTCGGCGTCGAGAGCGCCTACTTCGTCGGGCTCTCCATGGGCGCCGCCGTGACCTGGGCCTATGTCGAGCAGTTCGGCTGTGCGCGGATGAATCGCGCCTTCTTCATGGACATGACGCCCAAGCTCGTCAACGAGGACGGGTTCGACGGCGGCCTCTACCAGGGCTGGTACACCCCGGAGCGGTACGCAGCCGACCTCGAGCTCCAGCGCGCGGACTTCCCCGCTTTCCAGCGGTACTTCTACGAGCAGGTGTTCTTCCCGCACACCCGGGACGAGGAGCGGACCTTCGCCTTCGACGAATCGCTGCTGCCGGTCTTCGCGCAGCTCATGCCCGCCGCCGGCTTCCCGCCGGGCACCCCGGTCGAGCAGCTCTTCGAACCCGAGCCCGGGATGCTCGACACGCTCCAGGAGTACTGGCGGGCGATGGGCGAGGCGGACCTCCGCGGCGCGCTGGCAAACTTCTCCGTCCCCGTCCATCTCCTCCACGCCCGGCCGGGCTCGATCTACGACGAGCGGACCGCCGAGTTCGTCCGCGACGCGATCCCCGGCGCCCGGCTCACGTACGTCGACGACGCCACGCACATGTCGTTCCTCGTCCAGGAGCTGCCGCGCGCAGTCGACGAGATCCGTGCCTTCGCCCGCGAGGGGTGAGTCAGCGCCTCACGCCGAGGTGCCCTGCACCGGACCGCGGTCGTTCGGCTCCCAGCCGAGCTCCGGGGCGACGTGCTCGGCGAACGCCTCCAGGATGCGGAGGTTGAAGTCGACGCCGAGCTGGCTGGGGATCGTGAGCATCACCGTGTCCGCCGCCTGCACGGCAGCATCCGCCCGGAGCTGATCGATGAGGACATCGGGTTCGGCGGCGTAGGTCTTGCCGAACGTCGAGCGGAGCCCGTCGATGACCCCGATCTGGTCGGCCGCGCCCTGACCGCGCAGCCCGAAGTACAGCCGGTCCTGCTCGGTGATGATCGGGAAGATGCTCCGGCTCACCGACACGCGCGGTGCTCCCTCATGCCCGGCCTCCCGCCACGCCTCACGGAACAGCGCGATCTGCTCGGCCTGGAGATCGCCGAACGCATCACCGGTCGCCTCGGTGAGCAGCGTCGAGCTCATGAGGTTGACGCCCTGCTCCCCCGCCCAGACGGCGGTGTCCCGCGAGCCGGCGCCCCACCAGATCCGGCCGGCCAGGCCTGGGGAGTGCGGCTCGACGCGCAGCCGCGCACCTGCGCCGAACTGCGCGGGGTCGGCCTCCGCGATCTTCTCCCCGCGCACCGCGCGCATGAAGAGGTCGAACTTCTCCCGGGCGAGGTCGGCCCCGCGCGGATCGGTCGAACCCGTGTACCCGAACGCCTCCCAGCCGCGCAGCGCCGGTTCCGGTGAACCCCGGCTCACCCCGAGCGCCACCCGCCCGCCGGAGAGCAGGTCGAGCGCGGCGGCCTCCTCGGCGAGCTGCAGCGGGCTCTCGTAGCGCATGTCGGGCTTGTGGCGTTGGTGCGACCGGCTCTGCCGTTTACAGGTACCGGCAGACCTGGTCCGCGCTGCACGAGTCGGGGTCGGGCTGCGCGGCGTCGCGTCTGAGCTCGGTGATGGTGTCGCGCAGCGCGGCGAGCTGGGCGATCTGCTGCTCGATCTCGGCGAGGCGTGCGTCGAGGAGGTCGCGCACGTGCTCGCAGGGAGCAGCGCCGTCGTCGCGGATGTCGAGGATCTGGCGGATCTGGGCGAGGGTGAGGCCCGCGGCCTGGCCGCGGTGGACGAAGTCGATCCGGGCGGCCGTCTCGGGCGCGTAGTCGCGGTATCCGGACGGCGTGCGCTCGGCCGGCGGCAGCAGGCCCTGCTCCTCGTAGAACCGCAGCGTCTTCGCCGTCGTTCCCGCCCGCTCGGCGAGTTCCCCGATGCGCATCGCAGGCCCCCTCTTCTTTCGGCAGAAGTCCTCTTGACCTTCCCCTGCACTGGAAGGTCCAGTATGGCTGAGACAGACCGGAAGACCAAGTGTTGACAGGAGCTGCGATGCCCACGAAGTACGACCTCGCCATCATCGGATCGGGCGGTGGTGCGTTCGCCGCCGCGATCCGCGCGACCACGCTCGGCAAGTCGGTGGTGATGATTGAGCGCGGGACGCTGGGCGGCACCTGCGTGAACACCGGCTGCGTGCCGTCGAAGGCCCTGATCGCCGCGGCCGACGCACGGCACTCCGCGGCCGACGCCGCCGACCGGTTCCCGGGGATCGCGACGACGGCGGGGCCGGTGGACATGCCCGCCCTGATCGCCGGGAAGCAGGCGCTGGTCGAGTCGCTGCGGGGCGAGAAGTACGCCGACGTCGCCGACTCCTACGGGTGGGCCGTCCGCCGCGGCGACGCCGCGTTCGCCGGCACCCCCGACGCTCCGGTCCTCCAGGTCGCCGGGGACGACGGCAGCACCGAGACGATCGAGGCCGGGCACTTCCTGGTGGCGACCGGCTCTCGGCCGTGGGCCCCGCCGATCGACGGCCTGGACGAGACCGGGTACCTGACCTCGACCACGGCGATGGAGCTGACCGAACTCCCTGAGTCCCTGCTCGTGCTCGGCGGCGGCTACGTCGCCCTGGAGCAGGCGCAGCTGTTCGCCCGGCTCGGCTCCCAGGTCACCGTGCTGGTCCGGTCCCGGCTCGCGTCGAAGGAGGAGCCGGAGGTGTCCAGGACGCTGGAGGAGGTGTTCGCCGACGAGGGCATCCGGGTGGTCCGCCGCGCGCTGCCGACGCGGGTGTCCCGCGACGCCGCGACCGGGCAGGCCGTCGTCACCGCGGACGTCGCCGGGGGGCGGGAGGAGTTCCGCGCCGACCAGGTGCTCGTCGCCCTCGGACGACGACCGGTCACCGACGGGCTCGGCCTCGACAGGGTCGGGGTCGAGACCGGGGACCTCGGCGAGGTGGTCGTCTCCGACCGGATGCAGTCCTCCCACCCGCGGATCTGGGCCGCGGGCGACGTGACCGGCCACCCCGAGTTCGTCTACGTCGCCGCCCACCACGGCACCCTCGTCGCCGAGAACGCGTTCGCCGACGCCGACCGGGCCGTGGACTACGCCCGACTGCCGAGGGTGACGTTCACCGGCCCGGCGATCGGCGCGGTCGGGATGACCGAGAAGGACGTCGTCGCCGCCGGGATCCGCTGCGACTGCCGCGTCCTGCCGCTGCACCACGTGCCCCGCGCACTGGTCAACCGCGACACCCGCGGCTTCGTCAAGATCGTCGTGGACGCCGACACCGGGAAGATTCTCGGCATCACCGCCGTCGCCAAGGACGCCGGCGAGCTCGCCGCCGCCGGGGTCCACGTGCTCGGCAAGACGGTCGCCGAGGTCGCCGACGCCTGGGCCCCCTACCTGACCATGGCCGAGGGCATCCGGATCGCCGCCAAGGCCTTCACCACCGATCCGTCGCTCCTGTCGTGCTGCGCGTGAACGCGCACGCAGACAATCGGGGGGAACGCTCAGCTGGGAGAGGAACAGACGATGAGCGGCGATAAGGACCACGACTCGCATCGCGCGGGCGTGCTTGTCGGTGCTGGGACGGGCTTGCTCCTGTTGGCATGCTGCGCGCTTCCGCTGCTGATCTGCTGCGGCCTGCCTCTCCTCGCCGCGGGCGGAGCCCTCGCAGGTATCGGAGGTTTCCTCGGCAACCCTTGGCTCATCGGTGCCGGGATCGCAGTCGGGGTGGCCGTCACAGCGGCGATCGTCCTCCGGCGACTGCGGCGGCACCGACGTCGCTCGACCGGCTGCTGCGGCAATCGTTCGACTACTGACCGGGGTCAGTAGTTCGAGTGGCTCCAGTCATCGTCGCCAGTTCGGCCACGTCGGCATCCCGCGACCCTTCCAGGTCTCCACGAGGCCGGCGGCCCAGCGGATGGACGCGAAGAGCCCGTAGCCGGCCCCGGCGAGGCCCACGGAGACCACGAGCCAGCGCCCGATGGCGAGCCATACGCTCCCGTCCACGGCGAGCGCCCACTGAGCGCCCGTGATGATCCCGGAGATGCCCATCCAGAGCCCGCCGACGACGACGAGCACCGGCAGGAGTGCGAGGCACATCGCCGCGACGGCGGACCAGAGCTGGCGCGCCTCGACCTTCGCCGTGGCGGCGATGATCCGCTCGGCGCGCTCGTTCGAGGCGTCGAGGTTCGCGGTCATCGTGGCCGACGCCTCCCCGGCGACTTGCTCGACGGCCTTCTCGACCCGTTCCTCTGCGCGCTTCTCGATCCACTGGACCGCGCCGCCGACCTGGCTCACGAGCTTCTGGTTCGCTGTGGCCTGCGCCTTCAGACCCTCAATCGCCGAGGCCGTAGCCGCGCGATTCTTCTGCGCCTCCGCGACCAAGCTCCGCGACGCGGCGTTCAAGCTCTCGCCGTTGAGACTCTGCGCGAACTCGCCGAGCGTGCTCGCGATCTCGTTCTGCCTGCTCTCGATACTCGCGATCCTCGCGGACACGTCGCTGGAGGGCGAGGAGGTCGACGCCGGGGCCGTGATCCGCTCCAGCCGCCTCGTCGTCTCCTCGTCCATGACCTTCACGAACCCCGCGAGCTTCTTCTGCAGCTCGGCCAGCCGGTCGAGCCTCGCGTTCTGCGCCTCGACGGCGGTGAGGATCGAGGTCAACAGGTCCATCGTCTCCGGACTGCCGAGCTGCTGCCGCTGCTCGTCCTGCGCGTTCTGCTGCTTCAGCCTGTCGAGTGCTGCGCTCATGGTCCTGCTTCTTCTGCTGCTGGTGGTAGTCGAAGAACGCCTGCGCGCCCTCCGGGGTGAAGTCCGCCGAGAGGGCGCTCGTGCGCTTGCGGCGCTCGGCACGCCCGGACTCGCCGCGGCGGTCCTCGATGTAGAGCGTCCAGGTCTCGTTGCCGAGGTTCTTGCCCCGCTTGCTCACGGCTGTGTGCAGGCGCATCCGCGGCACCCGCGCGCCGTCGTCGCCGAGCTGCTGGTTCTGCTCCTCGATCACCGCTTCGAGACCGGCCTTGTCCGCCGCCCGGGGATCGACCAGGGCGGCGCTCATCCGGTCGCCCATCTCGCGGTCGAGCCCGCCCTCGGCGAAGTCCTCGCGGCGCAGCTCCCAGTCCTTCGGAGCGTGCTCCAGCCGCTTCACGACCGAGAGGGTGTGATCGCGCATCAGCTCGTCGTTCGCCGACTGCACGCCGCGCTGGCTCCCGGCCTTGCGGTCGTGGAACGTGCGGTAATCCGAGAGCGCCTTCCCGGTGCGGTTGTTGTGGTTGACGACCAAGATGTGATTGTGCGGCTTGCGGCCACGGCCATCCACATGCGTCAAGACGAGGCAGTCCGAATCCGGGTGCATCCTCTTCGCCAGCAGGTAGCCCAGATCGTTCACCCGCTGCACGTCCTCCGGGTTCTTCGGGTCGAACTCCTCATCGCTGAACGACTGCCGATAGTGCAGCGCCTCGACGTCGCGCTTCGTGTTCTGCCTGAGCGCGCGGGCACGCGCCGAGAACATACCCGGGCCTCCGGGCACGTCGCACGTGACCGCGACCCCGCGCTCGTCCTCTTTGCCCCGGATGTAGCGCTCCGTGTCCGCGGCGCCCGTGCTCGGGCTGTAGTGCGTGGTGCTCATGACGCCGCCCGATCACCGAGCAGCGCCCGGACCTCGCGCACCAGCTCGATCAGCTCGGGCGCCTCCGCCGACAGCGCCACCGCCTCACCGGCCCGCGCGCGGCGGTCCAGGTCGTTGACGTTGATCGCCAGCGGGCGCACCTGCGCGGCCAGCTCGCGGGCGTCCGCCGAGGCATGCGCGCGCGTGTCGACGCCGAGCAGGTGCGCGGCCACAGCGGCATCCAACTCCTCGCTCCGGGAGGCGTGCAGGGCATCGCGCACGACGGCCCGCACCCACGTGCTCGGAGCCAGCCCGAGCCGCTCCGCACGAGTGCGAAGCGCCCCAAGCGTGGCGTCATCGAAGCGGGTATCGAGCCGCCCGCCGCTGCCACGACGACGCTTCGCACCGCCGTGACTCTGCCGCACAGCCTCCGCATCAGCCCGGCCGGTGTTCACCTGGGAGTCGGCCTGCTGCTCCACCTGTACGCCAGAGTGGCAAGCAGTAGGCGCGTCGGACACATCGCTGACGCTCGGGTCCTCCTTGCCTGCTTGCGAGGGGCCTCCGGCCCCCTCGACCCCCTGGAAGAGCGAGTGCTGAGAGGTGCTCACTGGGCACCTCCCGCGACCAGTGCCAGCGGCACATCGGGGCTGCGCACCGCGAGCCCGCTCAACAGCTCGACGACGGCGCTGTCGGCGTCGTGCTCCACGGAGCTCTCCGAACCGTAGGTGAGCTCGCGTGACGGAGCCACCTGCTGGTGGTAGCGCATGTCGGTGTTGTAGCGCCGGAAGGCAGGCACTGCCGCGTATGACTCGACCCTGCCATCGTGGCAGATGGTCCGGTGAAGCCTCAGACCGAGGACGCTTGACCTTGCCCCTGGGGGAAGGCGTCAAGTGGTTGCAGGTGGTCACAACGCCACCGGCAATACGGAAAGAGGACGTGATCTGAATGGCACTCAACATCGCAGCCGAAGAGCGGCAGACGGTTCATTACATCGGCGTTCCCCTCAGCGCCCGATTCTCGGAGTTCGGCGCGCCTGGTGGGCCGAACGAAGCGATCCCGCGGATCTATCAGTGGCTGGGCGAGCACCAGGTTGCGCCACTTGGCGGGCCTCTCTACGTCTACCGTCACATCGGAAGCAGTGATGACACGGTTGATCTCACCGTCGCGGTGCCGATCGCTGGACCGGTCAAGCCGACAGACGGTCTCGTTCTCGGTGCTCTCCCGGCAGGAACCTACGTCGTCGGCCGTCATGTCGGCGCGCCCGATGCCATTCCGGCGGCACACAGCGAGGTCAAGAAATGGGCCGAGGCCAACGGGCATCACCTCGACGTCCTCGAAGACGACAACGGTGGACTGTGGACCGGCCATGCCGAGCACTTCCTCACCGATCCCGCAGAGGAGCCGGACCCCTCCAAGTGGGTCACCCATCTGCTGTTCAAGACCGTCTAAGCGCGCAGAGCCCTCGATAGACTGGAGTACTGAGGAGGGGCATGGCCGATCTGATGACGATTGGAGAGTTCGCGGCCGCAACATGGCTGTCGCCGAAGGCGCTCCGGCTCTACGACCGGAACGGCCTTCTCTCGCCCGATGCGGTCGATCCGTTCAACGGCTATCGGAAGTACAGCCACTCTCAGATCGAAGTCGCTCGTCTCGTCACCATGCTCCGGCGCATCGACATGCCTCTTGACCAGATCAGGGAGCTGTTGGGACTGCCTGAAGACGAAAGATCAGCCTTCGTGACGCGTTATCGGGAAACCGAAGCGGACCGGCACGCGCGTCGCCAATCCCTGGCTCGCTTCATCGAGCACGCGGTCGCAGAGGGCTCGTTAGACGGAGACGGCCAGCCTGGATCCTCCCGGTTTGAGGTGTCGCTGCGAACCGTTCCAGACTGCGCGGTTCTGACGTCGACCCGGCACACGTCCGCCCGCGAGCTGCCGGACGTCATTCGCTCCAACGCAGCGAAACTCCTGCAACTCGCGGACGGACGCGGCGGTGCAAGCGGTGGGCCCGTCGTGATCTACCACGGCCAAGTCGGCTGGGAGTCCGACGGGCCCATCGAGGTCTGTGTGCCGCTCCGCGACGCGACGCACGCTCACCGAGTGGAACCCGAGCATTTGCAGCTGTTCACGCGCGTCGTTTCTGAGGATGTGCAGTTCCCCAGGATTCTCGCGGCGTTCGAAGCGGTCCAGATGCGTGCTCGTCAACTCGGTTTCGCCCATGCGGGTCCGCCGCGAGAAATCTACACGCCAGATAGCCAAGAGTCGGTGCCGCGATGTGAGGTTGCATTGCCGGTCACCACAAATGAAGGATAGTTGAGCATATGAAAATCGTCCTTCCCACGGACTGCGGCAATGCGCCGAGAACCTCCATTGTCGGAGAGTTCGTCACCAACTGGGCGAAGAGCGACGTCGAGGCCATGACAGCATGGTTGACCGACGATGTCACCTGGACAGTCGTCGGGCGAGAGACCGCCAGTGACGTTGAGCCAGCCGACTTCGGGTGCCCGGGCAGCATGCCCAACTACCTCGAAGTCAATACGATCATCACGCACGGACGACTCGCTTCTTGTGATGGCTTCGTGGATTCTGACTCAGGTCGGATGCACTTCAGCCACGTGTTCAAGTTCGCGAGCACGTCGAAGGCTGCCAAGATTAGGGCGGCCCGAACCTACCTCACCGATCTTTCTTACTGAGGTCCTGCGTCTACTTCCGCCAGCGGGGCCACGTCGGCATCCCTCGGCCCTTCCAGGTCTCCACGAGGCCGGCGGCCCAGCGGATGGACGCGAAGAGCCCGTAGCCGGCCCCGGCGAGGCCCACGGAGACCACGAGCCAGCGCCCGATGGCGAGCCATACGCTCCCGTCCACGGCGAGCGCCCACTGAGCGCCCGTGATGATCCCGGAGATGCCCATCCAGAGCCCGCCGACGACGACGAGCACCGGCAGGAGTGCGAGGCACATCGCCGCGACGGCGCTCCAGAGCTGGCGCGCCTCGACCTTCGCCGTGGCGGCGATGATCCGCTCGGCGCGCTCGTTCGAGGCGTCGAGGTTCGCGGTCATCGTGGCCGAGGCCTCCCCGTAGACCTGTTCGACGGCCTTCTGCACGCGCTCCTCGGTGCGCTTCTCGATCCGCTGTACGGCACCGCCGACCCTGCTCACGAGAGCTCGGTTCTCATCGGCCTGCGCCTTGATGAGCTTCTCAATCGCCGATGCCGTGGCCGCGTGGTTCCTCTGCGCCTCCGTGATCAAGCTCTGCGAGGCGGCGTTCAGCTTCTTCCCGTTGAGACTCTGCGCGAACTCGCCGAGCGTGCTCGCGATCTCGTTCTGCCTGCTCTCGATACTCGCGATCCTCGCGGACACGTCGCTGGAGGGCGAGGAGGTCGACGCCGGGGCCGTGATCCGCTCCAGCCGCCTCGTCGTCTCCTCGTCCATGACCTTCACGAACCCCGCGAGCTTCTTCTGCAGCTCGGCCAGCCGGTCGAGCCTCGCGTTCTGCGCCTCGACGGCGGTGAGGATCGAGGTCAACAGGTCCATCGTCTCCGGACTGCCGAGCTGCTGCCGCTGCTCGTCCTGCGCGTTCTGCTGCTTCAGCCTGTCGAGTGCTGCGCTCATGGTCCTGCTTCTTCTGCTGCTGGTGGTAGTCGAAGAACGCCTGCGCGCCCTCCGGGGTGAAGTCCGCCGAGAGGGCGCTCGTGCGCTTGCGGCGCTCGGCACGCCCGGACTCGCCGCGGCGGTCCTCGATGTAGAGCGTCCAGGTCTCCTGACCGGCGCGCCTGCCCTTCTTGCTGACCGTGGAGTGCAGACGCATCCGCGGCACCGGCGCGCCGTTCTCGTCGCGGCGGGGCACCCGCTTCCCGGTCTCGTCCTCGACCGTGTTCTGGTCGTCGATCACCGCTTCGAGACCGGCCTTGTCCGAGGATGCCGGCGAGCGCCGTGCCCGCCGCGTGCTCGACGGCGAGGCGGTACTCGTCCCACAGGTGCTGCCGCGCGCGGACGATCGCGTCGTCGGGAACGAGCACGGACACCACATCGCCCGACTCGGCGAGGCGCAGCGCGGCCTCGGACACGCGGCGCGCTCCGAGCGAGTCCGCCGCCACCGAATCCGGGGTGACGTCGACCGGGCGCCCCGCCTCGACGGCGGCGGCGAGCGCGCAGCAGTTCTCCGGCTCGACGGCCACCGTGCGGATCCCGAGGTGCCCCGCCGCCGTCGCGACGCCAGCGAACAGTCCGCCTCCTCCCACCGCGACGACGACGGTGTCGAGATCGGGCACCTGCTCGTGCAGCTCGACCATGACCGTGCCGGCGCCGGCCGCGATGAGCGGATGGTCGTACGCGTGCGATGACAGCGCGCCCGTCTGCGCGGCGAACTCCGCGCACGCGACCTGCGCCTCGGCGTACTCGACCCCGACCTGCCGGACGTCCGCGCCGTAGCCGCGCAGCCGCTCGACCTTGACCGCGGGCGCCGTGGTGGGGAGGAACACCGTCGCGTGGATCCCCTGTTCCCGGGCCGCCCACGCGCACGCCAGCCCCGCGTTGCCGCCCGAGGCGATCGTCACCCCGGCCGCGGGCAGCGTCCCGGCGTCCTCATGGGCCCGGATGAAGTTCTGTGCTCCCCGGGCCTTGAAGCTCCCGGAGTGCTGGAGGTGTTCGAGCGCGAGGACGATCCTGCACGTCCCGCCGTCGTCGGTGGGCAGGCCGTCCGCCCCGGCGACGGCGAGCCTCCGCACGGACGGGGCGATCCTCGCGCGCGCGGCCGTGACATCGGCGAAGAGCAGTCCGGTCATCGTGCAGTCACCGTGCGCTCGGCATCGAGCGACGACCAGAACGCCGCGAGCTCGGCCGCGAACTCCGCCGGCATGTCGGTGTTCAGCTCGTGCCCGCCGCCGATGAGCACCCGCAGCCGCGCCCCGGGGATCCCGGCTGCCAGCGCCCGCGCCGCCGGCAGGTTCGGCCGGTCGCGCGAACCGCACAGCACGAGGGTGGGGACGGTGACGTGGGCGAGGTCGCCGCGGAAGTCAGCGTGCGACGCGGCGTCGAGCGCGGAGAGGAACCGGTCGCGGGTCATCCCCTCCGGGACGGCGAACCGCTCCGGCAGGACGCGGAGGATCGCCGACTGCAGCGCCATGAGCGCGCGGGGCGGGTGCACCTGCCCGCCCGACAGCACGAGGGAGGCGACCCGGTCCGGATGATCGACGGCGACGCGCAGCGCGACCATCGCGCCGAGCGACAGCCCGCACACATGGGCACGGTCGATCCCGTCGCGGTCGAGTCCCGCGATGACGTCCTCGGCCGCACGTGCGAACGTCAGCGGCGCCGGGTCCACCGCCGGTTCCGGCACGTCGCTCAGCCCGAGGATCGGGGGCGCGGTGCCGCGGTAGCCCGGCGGAAGATCGGCGAGCACGCGCCGCCAGGAAGCAGGGCCCGCACCGACCCCGTGGAGGAACACGACCTGCTCGCTCTGCGCCATGCCCACCAGTGTAGGCAGGACTCACCTGTTCCCACGGGCGTGCTCCCCGACCCCGTGTCCGTGCCTCGTGGGACGCTCGCGGCATGAACCTCACCGCGCTCCTCATCACCGCAGTCCTCTTCCTCCTCGTCGGTGCCGCGCTCGGATGGCTCGTCGGCGCCGCGCGCACCCGCAGCGGCTACGTCGCCCGGCTCGCCGAGGCGCAGACCGCCGAGCGCCTGCTCAGCGAGCGCACCGCCGCGCTTGAGGCCGACGCCCGGCTCGCGACCGAGCTCACCTCCGCCGTCGGGCCGCTCGCCGCCGGCGTCAGGAGCCTCCACACCGAGGTCGGGCGGCACGATCGTGAGCGGATCGAGCAGATCACCCGACTGAGCACGCAGATCGCCGCCCTCACCGAACAGAACCGGCGTCTGCAGGAATCCACCGGGCGGCTGTCGACCGCGCTCCATTCGACGGCGGCCCGCGGGACGTGGGGAGAGGTCCAGCTCCGGCGGATCGTCGAATACTCCGGCATGCTCCCCCACGTCGACTTCGACACCCAGGTGACCGTGAACCGCGCCGGCGCGGGTGCGCGCGGCTCCCGACCGGACCTCGTCGTGCGCATCCCGGGCGGCGGCACAATCGTCGTCGACGCCAAGACCCCGCTCGCCGCCCGGCTGCGGTCCGGGGACGATGCGACGGCACAGAATGCGGGCGAAACCGCGACCGCAGAGGCACGGAGTCCCGGCGACGACCACGCCCGAGCGCTCCTCCGCCACGTCGACCAGCTCGCCTCGAAGGAGTACTGGGCGCTGTTCGACACCGCGCCGGAGTTCGTCGTGTGCTTCGTGCCCACCGACGGACTGCTCTCCGAGGCCGCGGCCGCCTACCCGCAGCTCGTCGACCGGGCGCTCGCGAAGAACGTCGTGCTCGCCTCGCCGTCCACCCTGCTCGTCCTCCTCAAGACCGTCGCACTCAACTGGCGCCAGCACGAGATCAGCACCTCGGCGCAAGAGGTCCTGCGGCTGGGCCGCGAACTCTACGAGCGGACGGGGCTGCTCGGCGACCGCCTCACCCGGCTGGGTTCGAGCCTCGAGCGGGCCGTGGCCGAGTACAACGGGTTCATCGGCTCCTTCGAGTCCCGGTTCCTCGTCACCGCACGGAAGTTCCCGGCGACCGGGGTCGTGCACGACGAACTCGCCGCACTCGACGAGCTCGATGGGCAGACACGCGGGATCAGTGCGGCCGAGCTCGCCTCTCCCCCGGAGCTCCGCGCCGGCCCGACCCCCTCCGGGTGGGGAGAGGGCCGGGCCGGATCGCAGAGCGCATGATCACGGTCGAGGCGGCTGCGGAGATTGCGGATCCGAGCCGCGATCATTCCGCTTCCGCCGGCGCAGCACCAGGACGATCGCGACGGCGGCGAGCGTGAGGACGAGGAGGACCCCGATCCCGATGACGATCATCAGCGGCGAGAAGGCGAACCCGATCGCAGAGTCATCACCGTCGCCGGCCCCGGCACCGTCGTCGCCGGTCTCACCGGCGCCCGCGGCGCCCTCGGCGTCGATCGGCTCGCCCACGGTGTCCCAGCTCAGGGTGAAGGCGCCCTCGACCCCTTCGAGCTCGGGGCTGTCGACCGACATGCCCACCGCCACGTAGTAGAAGCCGGCCACTCCGGCACTGCCCGGGCCGTCGGCACCGAGCCCGCCCTCGGCACCGTTGCGCGGGTTCACCGGGTAGGCGGAATTCATCGCGAGGACGGTGCCGACGCTCGCCGTCGAATACGCCCGGCCGTTCTCGCCGGCGACGAACTCCCCGTCGAAGTCCGCCGCGCCGTCCTCGCCGGGCCGCACCGATTCGACCTCGGCACGGTTGGGGTTGAGCAGCCACATCTGCGGCATGGCGCGCTCGAACGAACCCTCCTCCGGCTCCGGCAGAGTGACGTCGGCCCGCAGCCGCACCTGCTCGCCGTAGGCCACCGGGATCCGGTAGAACTGGACCTCGCCCGCGAGGATCGGGGCGTGGACCGTCGGCTCGGTGAGCTCGGGAGCGGTGCTGAACGAGGTGCCGCCGGGCATCGGGGTCCCGGCGTTCGCCGCCCCACCCTGGCCCCCGGACCCGCCTGCAGGTGCCGCGAGGAAGTCGTGCTGGACGGGCGCGGATGCCGGCTCGGGGAACGTCGACTCGTCGAGAGCCGGCTGGACGACGACACCGAGCTCGAGCGGATAGGCCGTCGCCGCGGTGTCCGCCGACCCGCCGGTGCGCGACACCGACACGAGGAGCTCGCCCGCCCCGTCGAGGCACGAGGCCTGCGCGTTGTCCGGACCGAGGACGCCGGAATCGGCGACGACGGAAGGCGGCACATCCCCGGAGTTCTGCGAGCTCGCCACCGAGTTCGCGAAGACCGAGCAGAACTCGTCATCGGCGCGCTCGATCCTCACGGTGAGCCCGTCGAAATCCGTCGAGCTCTGCGTGCTGCGCTGCGGGATCATCGTCCCGCTGACGAGCGCCCGCTCGCCGTCGCCCACCGCGATCCGGTACCAGCGGGAGTGCCGGTCTCTCCGGACGCTCCCCCGCCCTCCGGCAGCGAGTCGAGGTACTGGCCGGGCGCCACATCGACGGCCGTCTCCCTCGACTCACCGCCGGACACCGGCGTGCCCACGGTGTCGTACCCGGTGAGCGCGGCCCGGGTCGCCGCCTGCATCGCGCCCTCGATGCTCGTCGTGTCCGAGGCGTCCGCGTAGGTGCCGCTCGTCGCCTCGGCGATGCACTGGAGCTCGTCGCGCGCCTCGTCGTCGACCCGCAGGCCGATGGTGTGGATCTGCAGATCGATCCCCTCGCCCGCGAGGTCCTCGGCGACCTCGCACGCCGGCGGGGGCGCGCACGTGTCGATGCCGTCGGACAGCAGGACGATCCCGCCCTTCGCGCCGTCGGGCAGCGCATCCGCCGCCTGCTCCAGAGCTGCGCCGATCGGGGTGTACCCCGACGCGGTAATCCCATCGATCTGCTCGTGAAGCGCCTCCCGGTCCACCGGGCCGACCGGATTGAGCAGGGTGATGTCCCGGCACCCCTCGGTCTTCTCCGCATCCGTGCTGCCGGTCTTCGTGCCGTACTCCATGAGTCCGAGCTGTGCGCCGGCGGGAAGCGCGTCGACGACCGTGCGCGCCGCCTCCTTGGCCGCGTCCATCCGAGTCGTG
Source organism: Brevibacterium ihuae (assembly GCF_900184225.1). Lineage (NCBI taxonomy): Bacteria > Bacillati > Actinomycetota > Actinomycetes > Micrococcales > Brevibacteriaceae > Brevibacterium > Brevibacterium ihuae. The sequence goes on from NZ_FXWZ01000002.1 coordinate 977,826, forward strand.
CCGGAGTCGTCGACATCGGCCGCGGCCATCGAGCCGGAGCCGTCGATGACCATCATCACCGGCGCCTGTGCACCCCGGTCGGAGGGCTGCGCGCCGGCCACCGGCGGGGCGGAGGGGTCCGCGGTGTCCTGCGCCGCCGCGGGCACGAGGCCGGTGAGCACGACGGCGAGCATGCTGGTGAGCAGCACGACGAGGAGGGCGTGCGGGCGCCGAGGAGCGTGATCGTGTCGGTGAGCCCGGCCGCGTCGACGGCGGCGCGGACGGCGTCGAACAGCTCGCCGTCCCCGGCGATCCGCGCCTCCACGGCGACCCCGTCGGCGACGAGGCGGCCGACGGCCTCGACGAGATCGAAGAAGCCCTTCTTCTCCACCATCCGGCCCACCGCGGCGATGCGCAGCGGGCGCTCGGCGGACACGGGCTCCGGATCGGTGTAGGGGAAGCGGTCGAGCTCGAGCCCGTTGTAGACGAGGTGTATGCGGTCGGCGGACTCCGGGTAGCTCCGCCGCAGGTGCTCGAGGTTGTACTCGGAGATCGTGACGATGTGGTGGGCGCGGGCGACGGTGAGGCCGAGCCGGGCGGCGTCGACGGAGTCGTGGAACAGGTCCTTCGCGTGGGTCGTCACCGAGTACTCGATCCCCGCGAGGGCTGCTGCGATCTCGGCGGTGCGTCCGGCGAGCGAGCCGAAGTGGGCATGGAGATGGGTGATGCCGCGCTTGGCGGCCGAGCACGCGAGCTCGATCGCCTGGTGGGCGTCGGCGGCGTCGTAGCCGGCGAGTTCCGGGAGCAGCGCGGCGTAGCGCTCGGCGAACCCGGGGATCGCCGCGGTCGCACGGGCGTACACCTGCCAGGCGTCGGCGAGCTTGTACGGCTTCGACACGAAGTGCACGGGCGCCTGGACCCGTGCGATCTCCGGGTGGAACCGGGTGTCGGTGGTGGGGCGGAGCGCGAAGATCTCGAGGTCCTCCCCGGCGTCCTCGCGGGCGAGGATCTCGGTGACGATGAACGTCTCGGAGAAGCGCGGGTAGACCTTGACGACGTAGGCGGTGCGGCGCTCGGAGGCCGGTCGGACGGTTTCAGCCTGCAGCATTGACGACTCCTGAGATCGGTTCGAGCGCGGTGGCTCCGGCGGCGGCCGCCATGACGACGGGGGCGGCGAGGGCCGCGGCGGCCGGACGGCCGCGGACCGCGGTGGCGTCCCGCCGCGGTGGGCGGGTGGTGCGCTCGGCGCGGTCGGTGCGCCAGGCGAGGGTCTGGGCGAGCTCGACGACGTGGTCGAGACCGGCGAGATCGAGTGCGGCCCGGGCGGCCGTCTGGCGTTCGGCCTTCTTCCCGGTGGCGGCGGCTGCGGCGAGCCACTCCCCGATCGCCTCGGGGGTCGCCTCCGCCGGGTCGAGCATGTCGAGGGCGCCGGCCCGGGCGAGGCCGCGGGCGCGGATGAGCTGTTCGGCGCGCGGGAGCGTGCGCGGGACGACGAGCGCGGGGGTGTCGGTCGACAGGGTCTCCGCGATGGTGTTGTAGCCGCCCATGGTGATCGCGGCCTCGGCCCCGACGACATACGCCAGGCCGTCGGACACCTTCGCGGTGACCTTGGTCGCGGGTCCGGCCGCCGCCTCGACCTCGGCGCGCATCGCGGCAGGCATCCGGGGGCCGGTGACGACGAGGTGCTGCATGCCGTCGGGCACCGGGGCGGCGGCCGCGGCGAGGGCGACCTTCCCGCCGTCGGACCCCCACCGAGCATGGTGACGACGAAGGCACGGCGGGCGGCCGGCGACCGGCCGGTGGTCTTCCGGCCCTCGGCGAGCAGACCGGTGTGGTCGACCATGTCGGCGAATGCGGCCGGCAGCTCACCGGTGGCGAGCGGGTCATGCACCGCGCGATCGCCGTACACCCAGATCCGGTCGAAGAGCTCCGCGACCCGGTCGACGCCGACCTTCTCCCATTCGGCGCGGGCGACCTCGGGGTCGTCGAGCACCTCGCGCAGGCCGAGCACGAAGGTGACCTCCGGCTTGACGGCCCGGAGCGCGCGGAGCGGCTCGACGAGCTCGCCGTCCACCCCGAACGCGTGGCGGTCGACGATGACGATGTGGGGGCGGAAGGAATCGAGGGCACCGCCGATGACCGCGGAGCGGATGTCGAAGAGCCGGTTCGAGCGGACCGCGAGGGTGCGCGGCTCGTACCGGCCCTCGCCCTTGCGGATCCCGGGCACGACGACCCAGTCGAACCCCTCGGGGCACCGGTAGGAGGTGGCGGTCCGCTCCCCGGTGATGAGGAGGCCGGACACGGTGCGGCCGGTGAGCCCGGGCAGGGAGTCGGCGAGCGCCTGGGCGATCGCGAGGTTGCGACGCGCGTGCCCCAGTCCCAGGGAGTCGTGGGAATAGAGCGCGACCCGCAGCTCCTGCGGGCTGTCTGCTGCATTCATGGCGTTCCCTCACGTTTCGGTCCGGAGACGGGCTCCGGCGGTCGGACCTTGACGTGGAACACGGTATGGACCGTCGATGAAACGCAGATGATATGCGGATGAGAACCTTCTCATCCGGGGCGGGCGGGTCAGCGCAGCTCGTGCTCCCGGTCCGCCCTGCCCTTCTTGTTCGAGGTCTCCTGCCCGGCGGCCTTGAGGTCCTTCCGCAGCTCGCGCGGCAGGGAGAACATCAGGTCCTCCTCCGCGGTGCGGACCTCCTCGACGGCGGCGAATCCGTAGTCGGCGAGGAGCCGGAGCAGGTCCTGGACGAGGGTCTCGGGCACGCTCGCTCCGCTCGTCACCCCGACGGTCGCGACGTCGTGGAACCACGACTCGTCGACCTCGCGGGCGAAGTCGACGCGGTACGCGGCCTTCGCCCCGTGCTCGAGCGCGACCTCGACGAGCCGCACCGAGTTCGAAGAGTTCGCCGAGCCGACGACGAGCACGAGGTCGGCGTCGGGAGCGACCTTCTTCACTGCGACCTGGCGGTTCTGGGTGGCGTAGCAGATGTCGTCGCTCGGCGGGTCCTGGAGCGCGGGGAACCGCTCGCGGAGGATATTCACCGTCTCCATCGTCTCGTCGACGCTCAGCGTGGTCTGCGAGATCCAGACGAGCCTGTCCGGGTCGTCCACGGTGACCGTGCGCGCCTCGGCGGGGTTCTGCACGAGGGTGATGTGGTCCGGGGCCTCGCCCATCGTGCCCTCGACCTCCTCGTGCCCGGCGTGGCCGACGAGGAGGATCGAGTAGCCGTCGCGCGCGAAGCGCACCGCCTCGCGGTGGACCTTGGTGACGAGCGGGCAGGTCGCGTCGATCGTCGACAGGCCGAGCTCCGCGGCCTCGCGGTGGACCTGCGGGGACACGCCGTGGGCGGAGAACACGACTCGCTCGCCGGCGGGCACATCGGACGTCTCGTCGACGAAGATCGCGCCGCGGGCCGACAGGGTGTCGACGACATGGCGGTTGTGGACGATCTCCTTGCGGACGTACACCGGGGCGCCGTAGTGGTCGAGCGCGCGCTCGACGGCGATGACCGCGCGGTCCACGCCGGCGCAGTAGCCGCGCGGAGCGGCGAGGAGCACCTTCTTCTCCGCCCCCTCGGGGGACCGGATCTCGGACGGGTCCAGCCGCTTGCGCGGCATGGCGGGCACGGGAACAGTCACGGTAGAAGTCACCCGATCAGTCTAGGGAAGGAACCTGAGCGCCTCCACCGAGCACGCGGTCCCGCCCGTGTCCGCGCCGGCCACTAGACTCGGTCCGGACACCGAAGGGAGGGCGGCGATCATGGCGCAGAGGATCTCGGGCACCCCGGGGACGCTGGGGGCGCAGCCCGCCGCGGAGCGCGCGCGGACCGCGGCGGAGACCACCCCGGACAACCCTTGGCCGCTCAGCCTGCTCAGCCGCAACATCAAGGCCTACATCGACCGGATGTCCGCGGTGTGGATCGAGGGGCAGGTCATCGAGCTCAACCGGCGCGGCAAGGCGAGCTATCTCACGCTGCGCGACGTCGACGAGGAGATGTCCCTGCCGGTGCAGGTGTGGAACTCCGTGCTCGACCGGATCGACGCCCCGCTGTTCGAGGGTGCCCGGGTGGTCGTCAACGTCAAGGCCGACTTCTGGCTCAAGGCCGGTCGGCTGTCCATGCGGGCCAACGACATCCGGCCCGTCGGGCTCGGCGAGCTCCTCGCCCGCTTGGAGAAGCTCCGTCGCCAGCTCGGCGCGGAGGGCCTGTTCGCCCCCGAGCTCAAGCGGCGGCTGCCGTTCCTGCCGAACCGGATCGGGCTCATCACCGGTCGGAACTCCGACGCGGAGAAGGACGTCATGCGCAATGCCGCGCTGCGCTGGCCGGCCGTCGAGTTCGAGGTCCGGAACGTCGCCGTGCAGGGCCCCGATGCCGTCCCGCAGGTGCGCGCCGCCCTCGCGGAGCTCGACGCCCTGCCGGAGGTCGACGTCATCGTCATCGCCCGCGGCGGGGGCAGCCTCGAGGACCTCCTCCCGTTCTCCAACGAGTCCCTCGTCCGTGCGGTCGCCGGCGCGAGCACTCCCGTGGTGTCCGCGATCGGCCACGAGGCGGACCGTCCGATCCTCGACGAGGTCGCCGACCTCCGCGCCTCCACCCCGACGGACGCCGCGAAGCGGATCGTGCCGGACATCCACGAGGAGCGGATGGGTCTGCTCCAGGCGCGCGCCTCGCTCGACGGGGCGCTCGAGCGCCTCCTCCATCGGGAGTCCGAGGCGCTCGCCGCGGTCCGCTCCCGGCCCGTGCTCGCCCAGCCCGAATCGATGATCACCATCCGCGCCCGGGACGTCGACGCGCTCCGCGCCCGCGCCTGGCAGTCCGGGAATGCGGCGGTGGTCCATGGCTCCGCGCAGATCGAGCACCTGCGCGCCCAGGTCCGTGCCCTCTCGCCGCGCAATACACTCGCCCGCGGCTACGCGGTGGTGCAGTCCGCGGACGGCACCGCCCTGCGGTCCTCCGCCGAGGTCGCCGCGGGCCAGGACGTCGATGTCCGGCTCGCGAGCGGAGGCTTCTCCGCCCGCGTCACCGACATCCATCCCGAACCCGTCCGCCACCGGGCGGCCGACCCCGCACCCCCGCACGAGGAGACCGCGCATGACCGATAGCCCGCACACCCCCGACACCCCGGCACCGGACGACGGCGTCGCCGCGCTGAGCTACGAGGAGGCGCGCGCCGAACTCGTCGACACGGTCACCCGGCTCGAGGCAGGGAATCTGCCGCTCGAGGAATCGCTGCGTCTGTGGGAGCGCGGCGAGGCGCTCGCCGACCGGTGCCAGGCGTGGCTCGACGGCGCCCGCGAGAAGCTCGAGACCGCGAAGGCCGCGCGCGAGTCCGCCGACGCCGAGGGCTGATCTGCACCGCGCGTGCGGCACGAGGCATGCTTCCACCCCATTGACAGTCTGCTGTCATTGTGACAGTATCCTGTCGTTCGAGGAACACCTCCTCGACCAGCGGAAGGAACCGCTATGACCACGACGATCGCCGTCTACGCCACCGACACCATGGCCGACTGGGAGTACGCCTACCTCACCGCCGAGGCGGCGCGCGCCGTCCAGCTCCGGCCCGACCACATCGCAGTCCGCTTCGTCGGCGACGGCACGGAGTCCGTCCGCTCGCTCGGCGGGATGACGGTGGAGCCGAGCCTCGACCTCGCCGAGCTCACCGCCCTCCCCGAGCTCGCAGCCCTCGTGATCCCCGGCGGCGACACCTACTTCACCGGGCACGAGCGCCTGCTCGTGACCGTCTCCGCACTTCTCGAGAGGGACATCCCGGTGGCCGCGATCTGCGGGGCCACGTTCCTCCTCGCCCGCGGCGGCCACCTCGACGAGCGCGCGCACACCTCGAACGCCCCGGAGTTCCTCGCATACAGCGGCTACGGCGGCGGGGAGCACTACGTCGCGGCACCGGTGGTCACCGATCGCGGCGTGACGACGGCCACCGGGCTCCGACCGATCGAGTTCACCGCGGAGGTCATGCGGCTCACCGACCTCTACCCGAAGGACCTCGCCGATACCTGGGAGCGGCTGAACCACACCGCTGACCCGGCCGACTACCGGGCCCTCATGGAGGCCACCGATGCCTTCGCGCAGTCCTGAGGGCGATGCGCTCACCGCGCTCGTCCTGCCGGCCTTCGAGCTCAACGGCGAGTTCCTCGCCGCGGCGGAGATGATCACCGCCCCGCGGGAGCTCACCCCCGCGCTGTGGCAGGTGCTCGGCGCCACCCTCGACGCGCCGCTGCCGGTCGCGGAGATCGCCCGCAGGGTGGGTCTCGGACTGGCGCGGCAGAGCGTGCAGCGGGTGGCGAATGTGCTCGTCGAGCGGGACTGGGCGGAATGGCAGGACAACCCGAGCCATCAGCGTGCCAAGCTCCTGGCACCCACGGCCGCCGGTCGACGCGCGGTCGCGGCGATGGCGGCAGAGCAGCACGCGTGGGCGGATGCGGTCGGAGCGGCGCTCGGCACCGAGGACCTCGACCGGCTCCGCTCACTCATCGAGCGGGTGATCACGGCCTCGCGCGACTACCGCCGGGCGCAGGACGGGTGAGGCCGGTCAGGCGCCCGCGATGATCTCGGCGGCGAAATGGTCGTAGGTCTCCCAGGCCGCGGTCCCCTTGAGGACGACGGTGGTGTCGCCCACCGGTCCGACGAGCGCCTGCTCGCCGCGGGAGTTCTCGTAGGCGGTGAACGTCTGCCCGGAGACCTCGCGGGTGCCGACCTCGGCGAGCTCGTCGGTCACCATCGACCGCACCCAGTTCTCGTTCCCCCGGGACTGCCGCAGGGACATCCACTCGCGCTCGGGTCCGACCCACGACACGTACCACGTGTCGACGGCGGGGGTCCCCATGGGCTCGAAGTTCACCTCGTTGCTCACCCAGCCCTCGGGCAGCTCGGGCACCGCGAGGGGGAAGTCGGAGGAGGTCTGCGCCGATTCCGCCATCCCGACGTAGTCGACCTCGCGCTCGAGCTCGTTCGCCGGCTCCGGCACGAAGGCGAAGGCGACGAGGACCGCGGCGAGGCACACGCCGAGCGCGATCGCCATATTCACCCAGTTGGAGGACATGCGGATCTGCCGCATCTCCTCGCGCGAACCCGGCTGCACCGGGGCTGCCCCTCTGTCGTCCACCCGGCCATTGTGCCGTGTGCGCGCCGCCCGGCCAAACCGGTCCGGGCCCCGGGCGTGCGGCCGGAGTCCGACCGTGCGGGAGTCCCGCCGGCGTCGGTGCGCGCGAGACCCGCTGGTTGCCGGACCTGGGCGAGTGGCACAATGACACTATGAGTGAGACGACGCCGTCAGAGAACCCGTCCGAGACCACCGACGCCCCGAAGGCGCACCACGGCGGAGGTCGGGCAGAGACCCCGCCCGTCGCGGTGACCGACACCTGGACGCAGAAGCTCCGGGGCGACGAGAGCGGGCCCGACCGCAACCTCGCCCTCGAGCTCGTCCGCGTCACCGAGGCCGCCGCGATCGCCGCCGCCCCGTGGGTGGGACGCGGGGACAAGCTCGCCGCCGACGGCGCCGCCGTGGCCGCGATGCGCAACGTCATCTCCACCGTCCGGATGGACGGCACCGTCGTCATCGGCGAGGGCGAGAAGGACGAGGCGCCCATGCTCTTCAACGGCGAGGCCGTGGGCGACCGCCAGGGACCCAAGTGCGACGTCGCCGTCGACCCGATCGACGGCACCACGCTCACCGCCAAGGGCATGCCGAACGCGATCTCCGTCATGGCGGTGAGCGAGGGCGGCGCGATGTACGATCCGTCGGCCGTCTTCTACATGGAGAAGCTCGTCACCGGACCCGAGGCGGCCGACGCCGTCGACCTCCGCCTCCCCGTCGCGGAGAACATCCGCCGGGTGGCGAAGGCCAAGGGCAAGCGCACCGACATGTCCTCGGTCACCGTCGTCATCCTCGACCGACCGCGCCACGCCGAGCTCATCGACGAGGTCCGGCAGGCCGGCGCCCGCATCCGCCTCATCAGCGACGGCGACGTCGCCGGTGCGATCGCGGCCTGCCGTCCCGGAACCGGCATCGACATGCTCATGGGCATCGGCGGCACCCCGGAGGGCATCATCACCGCCTGCGCGATCAACGCCCTGGGCGGAGTGATCCAGGGCCGCCTGTGGCCGCAGTCGGACGAGGAGCGCACCAACGCCGAGCGCGCCGGCCTCGAGCTCGGCGCGGTGCTCAACATCGACGATCTCGTCACCGGCGACAACACGTACTTCGTCGCCACCGGCATCACCGAGGGCGACCTCCTCGAAGGCGTCCGGTACGAAGGTCAGCGCGTGCTCACCCACTCGCTCGTCATGCGCTCGAAGTCGGGCACGGTGCGCAACGTCTACGCCGAGCACCAGCTCGAGAAGACCGCGTCCTATGTCGAGGCGGCCGAGGAGGCAGCACGCCGTGGCCTCGTCTGAGCTGCAGCGTCCGAGCACCCCCTCGGAGGTCTACCGGACCCTCATGGAGGGCAACGACCGCTTCGTCAACGGGACGCCCGCCCATCCGAACCAGGACGCCTCCCGGCGGCAGGCGCTCACCGCGGCGCAGGCGCCCTTCGCCACCCTGTTCGGCTGCGCGGACTCCCGGGTCGCCGCAGAGATGATCTTCGATGTCGGGCTCGGCGAGATGTTCGTCGTCCGGACCGCCGGCCAGGTCGCGGACTCGGTGACGATCGGCAGCCTCGAGTACGGCGTCGAAGTGCTCGGCACCCCCCTGCTCGTCGTCCTCGGCCACGACAGCTGCGGGGCGATCACCGCCGCGCTCGACTCCTTCGAGACCGGTGCGATGCCCGAGGGCTTCATCTCCGATGTCGTGTCCAAGCTGCTGCCCTCGGTCGTGCGGGCGAAGGGCGCCGAGCGCGGCGACGTGCAGGGCACCGTCGTGCAGAACACCATCGACACCGTGCGCCGGCTCCCCCAGCGCTCGGCGATCCTGCGCACCGCCGTCGAGGACGGCCGCCTCGTCATCGCCGGCCTGACCTACCGCCTGGCCGACGGCAGGGTCAACCTCGTCGCGAAGCTCGACGCGAGCGGCGTCACCGAGACCCCGGACGCCGATTCCTGAGACCTCCCCGTCCCCCGGACGGCACATCCGCAGCGGACCGGCCCCGGCCGCACCCACCCCAGCAAGGAGCTGACACGCAATGACCGAAGAATTCCGCATCGAGCACGACACCATGGGCGAGGTCAAGGTCCCCGCCCAGGCCCTCTACCGGGCGCAGACGCAGCGCGCCGTCGAGAACTTCCCGATCTCCGGTTCGACCCTCGAGAGCGCCCACATCGCGGCCCTCGCCCAGGTGAAGAAGGCCGCCGCCCGCGCCAACGAGGAGCTCGGGGTCCTCGACGCCGAGCGCTCGCAGGCCATCCAGACCGCCGCGGACGCGGTCATCGCGGGCGAGCACGACGGCGAGTTCCCCATCGACGTGTTCCAGACCGGGTCGGGCACCTCGTCGAACATGAACACCAACGAGGTCCTCGCCACGCTCGCCACCCGCGCCCTCGAGGGCACCGGCACCGAGGTCCACCCCAACGACCACGTCAACGCCTCACAGTCCTCGAACGACGTGTTTCCCACCTCGGTCCACGTCGCCGTGACCTCGGCGCTGGTCCACGACCTCACCCCGGCGATGGCCCACCTCGCGGAATCGCTCGAGAAGAAGGCCGCGGAGTTCGAGAACATCGTCAAGTCCGGCCGCACCCACCTCATGGACGCCACCCCGGTGACCCTGGGCCAGGAGTTCGGCGGCTACGCCGCCCAGGTCCGCTACGGCATCGAGCGCATCGAGGCCTCCCTGCCCCGCGTCGCCGAGGTCCCCCAGGGCGGCACCGCGGTGGGCACCGGCATCAACACCCCGGCCGGCTTCTCCTCGCGCGTCGTCGAGCTCCTCGCCGAGCAGACCGGGCTGCCGATCACCGAGGCCCGCAACCACTTCGAGGCGCAGGCCAACCGCGACGGCCTCGTCGAGGTCTCCGGCCAGCTCCGCACGATCGCGTACAGCTACATGAAGATCAACAACGACCTGCGCTGGATGGGCTCGGGCCCGAACACCGGTCTGGGCGAGCTCCACATTCCCGACCTCCAGCCCGGCTCCTCGATCATGCCCGGCAAGGTCAACCCGGTGATCTGCGAGGCCGCGATCCAGGCCGCCGCCCAGGTCATCGGCAACGACACCACCGTGGCCCTGTCCTCGACGAACGGCGCCTTCGAGCTCAACGTCGGGATCCCGGTGATGGCGAAGAACCTCCTCGAGTCGATCCGCCTCATCGCGAACGTCTCGCGCGTCATGGCCGACAAGATGATCGACGGGCTCACCGCCAACGAGGAGCGCTGCCGCTTCCTCGCCGAGGCCTCACCCTCGATCGTCACCCCGCTCAACAAGGTCATCGGTTACGAGGCGGCGGCGAAGATCGCCAAGCACGCGGTGGCGAACAAGATGACCGTCAAGGAGGCGACGATCGCCCTCGGCTTCGTCGAGGACGGCTCGATCACCGAGGCCGACCTCGACAAGGCGCTCGACGTCACCACGATGATCGGCGACTACCGCTAGAACCCGGCGGGCGGCTCCGTCCGCCCTGCAGCACCGGCCGTCCTGCCGCGTCCCTCCGGGGTCGCGGCGGGGCGGCCGCTGTCGTCCGCGGGCACGACGCCCGGCCCCTCGACCCCAGGAGGACCCACCATGACCGCCCTCGCCGACCGCCTGCGCCGCGCCCATTCCCGGGCGACGATGGTGGGCTGGGACTTCTCCCGCCTCGACGGCCGGCTCAGCGCCGACGATCCGCCGTGGGACTTCGAGGCCGACTGCCTGAGCGCGCTGCGGACCGCGCGGACGGCCGCCGACCTCGGCACCGGGGGCGGTGAGCGCCTGCTCGCGCTCCTCGCCCGGATGCCGCAGGAGGACAGGGGCACGATCGCGGCGACCGAGGGGTGGGCGCCCAACCTGCCCGTCGCCCGGCGTGCCCTCGCTCCGGCGGGCATCGAGGTGCTCCCCTACGACTCCGAGGCCGGCGACGCCCTGCCGTTCGCCCCCGCCGCGCTCGACCTCGTCATGGCCCGGCACGAGTCCTTCGACCCGGTCGAGGTCGCCCAGAGCCTCTGCCCGGGCGGCAGGCTGCTCACCCAGCAGGTCGACGGCACCGAGGCCGGTGAGCTCCGGGAGTGGTTCGGTGGCGAGCCGCAGCACCCCGAGGTCACGCTCGATCGGATGACGCACGACCTCACCGCGGCCGGGCTGCGCATCGAGGTCGGCGAGGAATGGACGGGCACGATGGTGTTCTCCGGAGCCGAGGCGCTCGTCGAGTACCTCGGCCTCGTCCCGTGGGACGTGCCGGGATTCGACGTCGACGACCATCTCCCGATGCTCGCCCGGCTCGATGCCGGCGGCTCCATCGCGGTGACGCAGAAGCGGTTCCGGGTGACGGCCGTCCGCCTATGATGAGGCATGAGCATCCACCCCGACCTCGCACCCCTCGCCCGGCTCGTCGGGACCTGGCGCGGCACCGGCAGCGGTGAGTACCCGACGATCGAGCCCTTCTCCTACACGGAGGAGCTCGTCCTCACCGACATCGGCAAGCCGTTCCTCGAGTACCGGCAGCGCACCCGCGCCGCCGACGGCCGACCGCTCCACACCGAGACGGGTTACCTCCGCGCACCCGCACCGGGCCGCATCGAGCTCGTCCTCGCCCAGCCCATGGGTCAGACCGAGCTCGCGGAGGGGACGGTCACCTGCGGGCAGCGGGACGACGAGTCGCCGGCGACCGCTCCCGGAGCGGAACCGGACATCGAGATCCGCCTACGGTCCCGAGTGGTGAACTCCGCGAGCGCGAAGCACGTGGAGTCGACCGAGCGGATCTACCGGCTCGTCGGCGACACCCTCATCGCCGAGTTCGCCATGGCCGCGGTGGGACTCCCCCTCACCCACCACCTCTCCTCCGAGCTCCGCCGCGTCGCCGAGGACTGAGCGCGGCCCGTTCAGTGGAGGTCGTACTCCTCGAGCACGCTCGTGACGAGGGCGGCGATCGCGGAGCGCTCGGACCGGGTGAGCGTGATGTGGGCGAACAGCGCGTGCCCCTTGAGCTTCTCGATGACCGCGGCGACGCCGTCGTGCCGGCTCACCCGGAGATTGTCGCGCTGGGCGACGTCGTGGGTGAGGACGACCCGTGAGTTCTGGCCGAGGCGCGAGAGCACGGTGAGGAGCACGTTCCGCTCGAGCGACTGCGCCTCGTCGACGATGACGTAGGCGTCGTGGAGCGAGCGGCCGCGGATGTGCGTGAGCGGCAGCACCTCGAGCAGCCCGCGGTGGACGACCTCGTCGATGACGTTCTTCGACACGAGCGCCCCGAGCGTGTCGAACACCGCCTCCGCCCACGGGTTCATCTTCTCCCCCTCGGAGCCGGGCAGGTACCCGAGATTCTGCCCGCCCACCGCATAGAGCGGCCGGAACACCATGATCTTCTGCTGCGTGCGGTCCTCGAGCACCGCCTGCAGGCCGGCCATGAGCGCGAGCGCGGATTTGCCGGTGCCGGCGCGGCCGCCGAGCGACACGATGCCGAGGTCCTGGTCGGTGAGGAGATCGATCGCGATCCGCTGCTCGGCCGAGCGACCGTGGACGCCGAACACGTCCCGGTCCCCGCGCACGAGCCTGATACGGTTCGGACCCACCACACGGCCCAGTCCGGACCCGCGCGGGGAGCTGAGCACGAGGCCGGTGTTGACGACCTCGCCGAAGACCGCCGCGGTCTCGAGGTGACCGGTGTCGAACAGCTCCTTCATCTCCGCCTCGTCGAGCGCCGCCTCGGACAGGCCGGTGAAGCCGGAGTCGACGGCGAGCTCGGCGAGGTACTCCTCGGCGCGGAGCCCGAGCGCCGAGGCCTTGACGCGCATCGGGACGTCCTTGGTGACGACGGTGACGGAATCGCCCTCGGCCTGGAGGTTCCGCGCGACGGCGAGGATCCGGGTGTCGTTCTCCCGCCGGTCGAAGGCCACGGGCATGGCGGTCGCGTCGACGTGGTTGAGCTCGACGCGCAGCGTCCCGCCCTCCTCGCCCACCGGCACCGGCTCGTCGAGCCGTCCGAACTCCTGGCGGAGCTCGTCGAGCAGGTTGAGGGCCTTCCGGGCCGCGTAGCCGAGCTCCGGGTGGTCGCGCTTGCCCTCGAGCTCGCTGACGACGATGAGCGGGATCACCACCTCGTGCTCGGCGAAGCGGTACACCGCGTTCGGATCCGAGAGCAGGACCGAGGTGTCGAGGACATAGGTGGTGCGGTTCGTTGCGGCCATCGCGGGCTCCCCTGTGCAGCGGCTGCCGAGGTGCCCAGTGCTCCGTCCTTCCCCGACGAGGTGTTCACCCCGGGTTGGTGTCGGCCAACTGCTCCCAAACTACCCGCGCGCGGGCGCAGGGCCCGGCGCCATGCCGCAGCGGCGGGTGACATCCCGGTGAATCGCCGCTGAATCGCACGCCGCGAGCCGCGGCGGACGTCCGCGTCAGCGGCCGTAGCGGCGGTTGCGCTGCCCGTAGGCGCGCACGGCGCGGAGGAAGTCGGTGCGCCGGAAGTCGGGCCAGTAGGCCTCGCAGAAGTAGAACTCGGAGTACGCGCTCTGCCACATGAGGAAGCCCGAGAGGCGCTGCTCGCCGGAGGTCCGGATGATGAGGTCCGGATCCGGCTGGCCCTTCGTGTAGAGGTGCTCGGCGATGCACGCCTCGTCGAGGTCCTCGAGCGCCCCGTCGATCGTCGCCCCGGCCGCGCGCTCGTCCTCGAGCCAGCTCCGCACCGCGTCGACGACCTCCTGGCGTCCCCCGTACCCGACGGCGATGTTGACGGTGAGCCGCTTCTTCGTCGGTTCGCCGGAGGCGGAGCGCTGCTGGGCGCCGAGGAGCTGCGAGCGCAGCGGTTCGGGGATCATCCGGAGGTCGCCGACGAGCTGCACCGAGGCGGTCTCCCGGTCCGCGATGTCGGAGGCCATGCGGGCGATGATGTCGGTGAGGACTGCGACCTCCGCGGCCGGACGGTCGAGATTCTCCTTCGAGAGCACGTAGAGCGTGACGACCTCGACGCCGATCTCCTCGCACCAGTCGAGCAGGTCGAGGATCCGGCCGGCCCCCATCCGGTGGCCGTGCGCGGTGCTCGCCCCGAACTCCTTCGCCCAGCGCCGATTGCCGTCGGTGATGACGCCGACGTGGCGGGGCACCGGCTCGCCCGGCCCGAGGTTGCGCACGATGCGGCGGTCGTACAGGCGGTAGAGGCCCGACCGGAGGGTTCCGAGGATGCGCATGCCCCTCAGACTACCGGGCCGGCGCATGCCGATCACCCTCGCAGCCGATAGACTCACCGGCATGGAATCCGCCGCGCTCAGCCCGCCCGAGAACCGCCCCGACGCGGCGGCCGTGACCGGCGCGCGCGCAGCGGAGACGGCGGATGCCCGACCCGCGAGCACGTTCTACGGGAGTCGGCGCGGCCGGGCGCTCCGGCTCGAGCTCAGCCGGCTCGCCGGACAGATCCGACCCTCGTGGCGCGGCTGGATCCACACCGGGGCGTTCCCGCTCGCGGTGATCGGCGGCCTCGCACTCATCATCCTCTCGCCCACGATCGCCTCGCGGCTCGCCGCGGCGGTCTTCACCCTCACCGGCATGATGCTCTTCGGGACCTCGGCGGTCTACCACCGCGGTCGCTGGCGGATGCGGGTGCGCCTCCTGCTCCGTCGCCTCGACCACGCGAACATCTTCCTCATCATCGCCGGCACCTACACGCCGCTCGCGGTGCTCATGCTCGAGCCGCTCGGGACGACGATCCTCCTCAGCATCATGTGGACCGGTGCGATCCTCGGGGTGATCTTCCGCATCGTGTGGACCACGGCGCCGCGCTGGCTGTTCGTCCCGGTGTACGTGGGGATCGGCGTGACCGGGGTCGGCTACGTCCCCGGGATCTGGCAGGCGAACCTCGCCGTCGCGATCCTCGTCATCGTGGGCGGCGCGCTCTACATCGCGGGTGCGGTGATCTACGGCATCAAGCGCCCCGACCCAGCGCCCCGCGTGTTCGGCTACCACGAGATCTTCCACACCCTCACGGTGCTCGGCTTCGGCTGCCATCTCGCGGCGCTCCTCGTCGCGGCGGTGTCGATGAGCCCGGAGCTCTGAGCGGTCGACCCCGTCCTCGCGGCTCAGCGCTCCTGGGGGTCTCCCCCGGTGTCCGGCTCGCCGCCGGTCCGCGGCGCGGTTCCGTCGGGGCTCGGCGCCTCCGTCCGCCCGTCCGCCCCGGGATCGATCGCCCCGCCCCGGCCGTCGTGCCCGTGATTGAGGGGCTGGTTCTCCTCACCTGCCCGGCGCATGGGGATGGGATACCGGTCGACCGCGCGGTCCCGCGCGCGCACCCGGCGCACCCGGCGCAGGGCGTCGCGGACGAGGAGCACCACGGCGACGGCGATGAAGAGCGTGACGAGGAAGCCGATGGTGCCCGGGGTGACGAGCACCGGATCCGGGTACTCGATCTCCTCGGTGGGCGCCGGTGACTGCGCCAGCAGGCTGAGCACTGCGGTCATCGTCCGTCCTCCCCGAGGTCGCCGGCCCGGTCCGCCGTCGCGGCCACCTGCCGCCCATGGTCATCGGTGACCCCGGCGAACAGATCGGTCTCGACGAAGTCCTTCGTGTCGTCGAGCGGCGGGCGCCCGGTGCGGTCGAGCGCGAGCTCGAACTCCTCGGACGTCCAGTACTTCTTCGACGCCTCGCGGGCGCCGGTGAAGAAGCCGCCGTTCGGGTCGATCTGAGTCGCATGGGCGAGCAGCGCGCGATCGCGCCGGTCGAAGTGCTCCCGGCACTCGATGCGCGTCGACAGCCAGGTGCGGCGCGTGTCGGCCCGCTCCCGGTAGCGCTCGAGCATCTCGCCGAACGGCGACTCGATGCCGTCGGCGAGCATCCGCTCGTGGATGATGAGCCACTTCGTCGGCGACAGGTCCTGGTTGTAGTACACCTTCTGCACCTGCCACGGAGCGCCGAGCTCCGGATTGTCCTCCGGGTGGGCGGCGGATTCGACGGCCGCCATCGTCACCTCGTGCGTCTTGATGTGGTCCGGGTGCGGGTATCCGCCGAGCTCGTCGTAGGTCGTCACGACGTGCGGCCGGAATCCGCGGATGAGGTGGACGAGCGGCCGAGCGGCGACGGCGGTGGGGGTGCGGTAGAAGCACCCGTGCGGGGTCTCGACGGCGGGGTCGCCCTCGGGCAGGCCCGAGTCGACGAAGCCGATCCAGCGGTGCTCGGCACCGAGCTCCGCTGCGGCCCTGGCCATCTCGTCGCGGCGCAGGCCCGCGATGTCGCGGGCGGCCTGCGGGCTCTGGAGCAGCGCGGGGTT
This sequence comes from Brevibacterium ihuae, assembly GCF_900184225.1. Taxonomy (NCBI): domain Bacteria; kingdom Bacillati; phylum Actinomycetota; class Actinomycetes; order Micrococcales; family Brevibacteriaceae; genus Brevibacterium; species Brevibacterium ihuae. Next base: position 994,133 of record NZ_FXWZ01000002.1, read on the forward strand.
GAGGATGTCGCCGGCCTCGCCGCCGGTCATCGTCGCGATCATCACCCGCGCCCCGAGACTCGTGTAGAGCGCGGTCGTCGCGGCGCCCTTCGAGGACTCGTCGTCCGGATGCGCGTGCACCGCGAGCAGACGCAGGCCGTGATAGGGCGCGGACTCCGGGGACGGGTGGTTCATGAGCGGGAGGACCTCTCGACGGTGGGACGGCCGGACCCGCCGCTGCGGGCGGGCGGAACGGTCGGCCGACGATTCGACTACTCTAGGTTAGTGCGCCGGACGGACCCGAGACGAATCGAGAACGACACCAGATGAGCACGGCACAGGCCTCCCTTGCCGACAGGTACGGCACCTCCGGACGTCGCGCGCCGCGCACTCCGCGCCGCCGTCGCGCCTCGGTGATCGCCGCGGCGGCCGGCATCGGCGTCCTCGTGGTCCTCGCCGGCTGGTACGCCTTCTCCCCGAGCGACTCGCCCGTCGACCCGACGACGATCTCCTACGACGTCGTCGACTCGACCCTCACCACCGCGCACGTCTCCGTGGTCCCGGATGAGGAGCGGACGATCGAGTGCATCGTGCAGGCGACGAACGAGCAGGAGGCGATCGTCGGCTTCCGCGAGGTCACCGTCGCTCCCGACCCGGCCGCCGACGACGCGCGACCGGTCGAGCTCCGTCTCGACATCGCCACCACCCAGCTCGCGGCGAGCGGACATGTGGATTCCTGCTGGTTCCTCGACTAGACTGGTCCTTCACAGTTGCGATCTGCTCCCGGAAGCCCACCGGCCTCCGGGAGTTCTCATTGCAGTTCAGTTCTCATTGCAGTTCGGCCGCAGCCCGCGGCCGGGATTAGGAGTGACATGACCGAGGACATCACGGGCGAGGAGACCTGGCTCAGCCAGGAGGCCTTCGATCGCCTGACCAAGGAGCTCGAGCACCTCAAGGGGCCCGGTCGTGTCGAGATCGCCGAACGCATCGAGGCGGCGCGCGACGAGGGCGACCTCAAGGAGAACGGCGGCTACCACGCCGCCCGCGAGGAGCAGGGCAAGCAGGAGGCCCGCATCCGCCAGCTCGAGCACCTCCTCGCCCATGCGCAGGTCGGCGCCGCCGACACCGACACCACCGTCGTCTCGCCGGGCAAAGTCATCACCGTCGACGCCGGCGGCCGGGAGCTCACCTTCCTCCTCGGCTCGCGCGAGATCGTCGACGAGGACGAGACGATGAACGTCGTCTCCGAGCAGTCGCCGCTCGGCGCGGCCGTCAACGGCAAGAAGGTCGACGACTCCGCCTCCTACGAGGCCCCCAACGGCCGGACCATCTCCGTCACCGTGAAGAAGATCGAGGCATTCTCCGGCTGATCCGACACCGCGCCGGCCGGCGGACACCGCCGGAGGATCGAGCGGCCCGGGGCATTGTGCCCCGGGCCGCTCGCGCGTGTGCAGACGCTTCCCGTCAGAGCCGGTCGCCCGGATCGCCGGACCCGGCTCCCGGGCCGCGCCCGGACGGGGGTGCGCTCGTCCCGGACCGATCATTCCCGCTCCCGCGGTCGTGCTCTCGGACCGATGCCGCCGTGGAGCCTGAGGCGGTGGACGACTCCCGCTCCTCCGGCAGTGTGGTGCGCAGCGGGGAGTCATCGGGATCGCCCTCGAGCCGCGGCTTCTCCTCCCCGTCCGCGACGTGCGTCTTCGCCTCGTCGTCGGGGGCGAAGACGTCCCGCCCGGCGAGATAGAGCACGACGGTGTTGATCACCGCGATGAGCGGAACGGCGAACAGCGCTCCCGGGATGCCGTAGAGGAAGCCGCCGGCGGCCACCGCGAGCACCACGGCGAGCGGATGGACGGCCACGGCTTTGCCCATGATGAAGGGCTGGAGGACGTTGCCCTCGATCTGCTGGACGAGGAGCACGACGCCGAGCATGATGAGCGCGGGCACGAAGCCCTGGGACACGAGGGCGACGACGACGGCGATGGCGCCGGTCGCCACGGCACCGACGATCGGGATGAAGGAGCCGAGGAACACGAGCACGGTGAGCGGGATGACGAGCGGCAGCCCGAGGAAGAACGCGCCGATTCCGATGCCGATCGCGTCGACGCCGGCGACGATGATCTGCACCCGCACGTACTGGACGAGGGTCTGCCAGCCGCGCAGCGCGGCGCCCTCCGCCTGCGCGCGGGCGGGCTTGGGCAGGAGTCCGACGAACCAGTTGAAGATCGACCGGCCGTCGTAGACGAAGAAGAAGGCGGTGAACAGGGTGAGGAGGAGACCGGTGAGGAAGCTCCCCACCGAGGTCGCCGCACCGACCGCACCGCCGAGAATCTGCGAGGTGTTCGACTGCAGCAACGCCACTCCCTGCGCGACCGCGTCGTCGATCATCTGTGAGACGCGCGAGGCCTCGAACCCGAACGGATTGCTCTGGAGCCAGTCGCTGATCGACAGGAAGCCGGCGACCACCTGATCGGTGAGGTCGGCGAAACCGACGACGATCTGCTGGCCGACGAGGTAGATGAGCCCGACGACGAACACGATGAAGCCGAAGAACGCGATGACGGCAGAGAGGACCTGCGGGAGGCCGATCCGGCCGAGGAAGGCGACGAGCGGGGACAGGAGCGCGGAGATGAGGAGAGCGATGAGCGCCGGCAGCACGATCATGCTGATCTTGGACAGGAGCCACAGCGCGACCCCGATCCCGGCGAGCACGACGATGCTGCGCCAGCTCCACGCGGCGGCCAGCCGCATGGGCGGCGCGACGTAGGGCTCGTAGGCCCCGCGACCGAGCTCGTCCTCGGTGGGCTCGGCGTACACCGCGGGACCCGGTTCGAGGGTGCCGAAGCTCCCGCCGGGCCGGCTCGCGGCCGCGTCCCGCCGGAGCCGGAACTCGTCCCACACGCTGCGCAGTCGCCGGGTCATGCCGGCGCGGGTCTGTTTGGCCATGCGCCCCACTGTATCCCCTAGACTCGGCTCGGAACGGGAAGGAACTCCGATGCGCCGAGCGACGATGTGGGCCCTGGGCCTCGGGCTCGGAGTGCCCGCGCTCGCACTCGCCGCCGGCAGCATCCAGCTCCGTCTCCAGTCGAGCCGGCTGCGCGCCGCGGTCGAGCAGGACGCGCGCCGACCGATCCCCCCGCTCGCCCTCCTCGTCGACCGGCGGACCGGCCGGGGCCGCCCGCTGCTCGAGAACCCGGCGGACAAGGACCATCCGGCGATCGCCGTCCTCGGCGACTCGTGGGTCGCCGGGCTCGACGTCGGCTCCCGGAAGCGCACCCCGGGCATGCTGCTCGCCCGCGGCCTGTCCCGCCTCCTCGACGAGGACGTACGCCTGCGCGTCGTCGCCGAACCCTCCGCCGGCGCCGACGACGTCCTCCGCCAGGTATCGACGGTGCTCGCCGACCGCCGGATGCGCCGCTCCCGCACCGGCGCCTCCCGGCCCCGCTACGCGGTGCTCTCGATGGGCACCGCCGACCTCGTCCATCCGCTCAGCGGCTCGATCGGCCTGCCGGTGCTGTCGACGGCGATCAACCGGCTCCAGCGCGAGGGCGGCTATCGGGTGCTCGTCCTCACCGTGCCCAACCTCGGCCTCCTGCCGCTCATCGGCAGGCCGCTGCGTGACGTGCTCCGCCGCAGCTCGCGCGTGCTCTCCGGTTCGCAGTGGCTCACCGCGGTGAGCACGGGGGCGCTGCCGGTGTCGCTCAACCGGACGCTCGCCGGCACGTCGCGGATCGGGCTGCTGAGCCCCGGCGGGCGCTCTCCGAGCCTGCTCGGCACCACCCAGCTCGCCGCCGCGGTCCTACGGCGGATCGCCGAGGACCTCGAGCTCCCCGTCGAGGTCCGCCCTGCACCCGAACCCGCAGACGATACCGAGGAGCACCCCGCATGACCGCCGTCGTCCTCGCCTCCGGGTCCCCGTCGCGGAGGAAGATCCTCGCCGGCTCCGGAATCACCGCCCACGTCCTCGTCCCCGAGGTCGACGAGGCGGCGGTCGCCGCGGCGCACCCGCGGGCGAGCGTCGTCGAGCTCGCCGCGCTGCTCGCCGAGGCGAAGGGGCGGGCCGTCATCGACCGGATCCTCGGCGGCGCCGATGAGATCCCGGGGGCCGACGACACCGCGGTGCTCTTCGCCTCGGACTCGATCCTCGAGCTCACCGGCCGCCCCGTCGGCAAGCCGCACACCGCCGAGGCGACCCGCCGGGTGTGGGAGGAGATGGGCGGGAGGAGCGCTGCGCTCCACACCGGCCACTACGTCGCCCGGCTCGACCGCACCGGCACCGGCGGACGCTGGGAGCTCGCCGCCGCGGTGTCGGAGCCCGCGACCGCGGTGATCCACACCGCCCGGCCCACCCCGGAGGAGCTCGACGCCTACATCGCGACCACGGAGCCCTTCGAGGTCGCCGGCGCGCTGACGATCGACGGCTACGGCGGCGCATTCGTCACCGGGATCGAGGGCGATCATCACACCGTCATCGGGCTCAGCCTGCCGGTGTTGCGCCGGCTCGTCACCGACCTCGGCGTGTTCTGGCCGTCCCTGTGGGACATCCGCCGGTGACCGGCGGGGACCCGGAAGCCCGCGCTCGGCGACACTCCCGGGGCGTGCGGAGAACTTCGCACAGATCTTTTGTGGATCGCCCACAAGCGTTTGGCGGTGCTCCCTAGATTTGTGCTGATCCACACCGACCGCCACAGGAGACCCCACATGAGTCAGCTGGCCGCGGACTACTCCGCGAGCGTGACGCACCGCCCGATCAGCTCGGTGTTCATCGCCAACCGCGGAGAGATCGCCGTGCGCATCATCCGCGCCTGCCACGACCTGGGGATCCGCGCGATCGCGGCCTACACCCGGCCGGACGCGAACGCCGACTTCGTGCGGCTCGCCGACGACGCCTGGCTGCTCGACGGGATGGGCCCGTCGGACACGTATCTCAACATCACCCGGCTGCTCGAGCTCGCGGAGCGGGCCGGGGCGGATGCCGTGCACCCCGGATACGGCTACCTCGCCGAGAGCCCCGACTTCGCGCAGGCCGTCCTCGACGCCGGGCTCGTGTGGGTGGGCCCGCCGCCGGCCGCGATCGCCCGGCTCGGTGACAAGGCCGGTGCCCGCGACGTCGCCGAGGCCGTCGACGCCCCCGTCACGCGCGGCTCCGGCGGCGCGGTGGCCGACCTCGCCGCGGCCCGGGAGATCGCCGAATCGATCGGCTACCCCGTTGCCATCAAGGCCGTGTACGGCGGCGGCGGGCGCGGCTTCCGCACCGCGGCCGACCCCTCCGAGCTCCAGCCGGCCCTCGAGTCCGCGACCCGCGAGGCGCGCAGCGCGTTCGGCCGCGGCGAGTGCCTCATCGAGCAGCAGATCGTCGACCCGCGCCACATCGAGACCCAGTGCCTCGTCGACGCCGCGGGCACCGTGCACGTCGTGTCGACCCGCGACTGCACCCTCCAGCGGCGCAATCAGAAGATCGTCGAGGAGGCGCCCGCCCCGTTCCTCAGCGAGGAGCAGCGCGAGACCGTGTCCGCGGCCTCGGAGCGGATCCTCGCCCACGTCGGCTACGTCGGGGCGGCCACCTGCGAGTTCCTCCTCGGGCGGGACGGCCGGCCGACCTTCATGGAGGTCAACGCCCGGATCCAGGTCGAGCACACGGTCACCGAGGAGGTGTCCGGCGTCGATCTCGTCGCCTGGCAGCTCCGGATCGCCGCCGGCGAGTCGCTGCCGGCCACGCTGCCCGCCCCGCGCGGCCACTCGATCGAGTTCCGGATCAACGCGGAGGACGCGCGCCGCGGGTTCTTCCCCGCGACCGGGCGGATCTCGCGCTACGTCCCGCCAGCCGGGCCCGGGGTCCGGCTCGACTCGGGCGTCGGCGTCGGGACCGAGGTCGGCACCGATTTCGATCCCATGCTCGCCAAGCTCATCGTCACCGGCGAGGACCGGGAGCAGGCGCTCGCCCGCGCCCGGCGGGCCCTCGACGAGTTCACCATCGAGGGCGTGCGCACGCTCATCCCGCTCCACCGGCGGCTCGTCGACGAGCCGGCCTTCACCGAGGACTTCACCGTGTCGACGCACTGGCTGCAGTCGACGTACATGACCGAGCTCGACACCCCGGAGGAACCCATGTCCGTGCACACCCCGCCCGCAGAGGACGTCATCGACATCGTCGTGGAGGTCGAGGGCCACCGCATGACCGTCAAGGTCCCCGCCGAGCTCGCCCGTCCGGCGGCCCCCGGCGCCACCACCCGCCGCGGCGGCCTGCAGCGCAAGGGCTCGCGCAGGGAGGACGACTCCCCCACCCTGTCCGCCCCGATGCAGGGCACGATCGTCACCGTCGAGGTGTCCGCCGGCGACACCGTCGAGGCGGGCCAGCGCCTCGCCGTCATCGAGGCGATGAAGATGGAGCAGCCGCTCACCGCCACCCACGCCGCCACGGTCGCCCGGGTGCTCGTCGAGGAGGGCCAGGGCGTGCGCGCCGGCGAGGCGCTCATCGAGTTCGAGGCCTGAGCCGCGCCAGAGCGCCTCAGGCGACGCCGCGCCTCAGTTTGCGCGGTGGTGGAGCTTGCGAGCGGCCTCGGTCACCGAGCCGCTGAGCGAGGGGTACACGGTGAAGCTCGCGGACAGCTGATCGACGGTGAGCCGGTTCTCGACGGCGAGGGTGATCGGCAGGATGAGCTCGCTCGCCTTCGGGCCGACGACGACGCCGCCGAGGATCGAGCCCGAACCGCGCCGTGCGAAGAGCTTGACGAAGCCGTCGGTGATCTCCTGCATCTTGGCCCGCGGGTTCGTCGCGAGGGTCTGGGTCACGGTCTCGACCTCGTCGGAGTTCTCGAGGTAGTCCGCCTGGCTGAACCCGACGGTCGCGATCTCCGGGGCGGTGAACACGTTCGAGGCGACGTTGCGGAGCTTGAGCGGTGAGACCGCGTCCCCGAGCGCGTGCCACATCGCGATCCGTCCCTGCATCGCCGCGACCGAGGCGAGCGGCAGCACCGCCGTGCAGTCGCCGGCGGCGTAGACGCCGGGCGAGGAGGTGCGCGACACCCCGTCGACGGTGATGTGCCCGGACTCCTCCGTCTGCACCCCGGCGTCCTCGAGGCCGAGGCCCTCGGTGTTCGGGATCGAGCCGACGGCCATGAGGCAGTGCGAGGCCATGACCGTGCGCCCGTCCTCGAGCCGCACCTCGACCCCGGTGTCGGTGCGCGTGACGGAATCGGCCCGCGAGCGGGAGAGGACGTTCATCCCGCGGGACCGGAAGACCTTCTCGACGACCTCGGCGGCGTCGCTGTCCTCCCCCGGGAGCACCTGGTCGCGCGAGGACACGAGGGTGACCTCGCAGCCGAGCGCGTTGTACGCCGAGGCGAACTCCGCGCCGGTGACGCCGGAGCCGACGACGACGAGGTGCTCCGGGAGCTCCTCGAGACCGTAGAGCTGGGTCCAGGTGAGGATCCGCTCGCCGTCGGGACGGGCGCTGTCGAGCTCGCGCGGATGGGCGCCGACGGCGAGGAGGACGGTGTCGGCCTCGAGGGTGTAGGTCGTCTTGGAGGACTCGACGACCTCGACCTGGCGCGGGCCGATGAGGCGCGCCTGGCCCTTGATCGCCTTGACGCCTGCGCGCACGAGCCCCTCGTAGATGTCGGTCGCCTGGGCGTTCGCGAGCTCGAGGATCCGGGTGTTGATCGCTCCGAGGTCCGCGCGGATCCGCCCGCCGGTGCTCGTCGAGGCCTCCTCGGTGTCGCCGTCGTCGAGCCGGATGCCGAGCGATCCGGATTCGGCGATGTCGCCCATGAGTCCCGCGGTGGCGATGAGGGTCTTCGAGGGCACGACGTCGGTGAGCACGGCGGCGCCGCCGCAGCGGTTGCGCTCGATGAGCATGACGTCGGCGCCGAGCTGGGCGGCGACGAGGGCGGCTTCATAGCCGCCGGGGCCGCCGCCGATGACGACGACGCGGTTCTGGGCGGGATCCAGTACGTTCTTCACCCGCTCATCATGTCAAACCTCGGAAGCGCTGGCGAAATCCTCCTGCGGAGCCGTCGGCACCTCGAGCGGAGTGCCGCCGAGAGCCCGGAGCGCACCGAGGATCGCGACGAGATCGACGCCCTCCTGGAGGAGCGCGCCGACGACCGCGGGCAGGTGGCCGAAGGCTGCGACGAGCATGAGGCCGAGCGAGATCGCGATGCCGAGCCAGATGCTCTCGAGGGCGACGCGGACGGTCCGCTGGGCGATCCCGACAGCCTGGGCGGCCTTCGAGAGGTCGTCGGCGACGACGACCGCAGCGGCGGACTCGCTCGCCGCGGTCGCCCCGCGCGCTCCCATCGCGATGCCGACGTCGGCCGCCGCGAGGACCGGGGCGTCGTTGATGCCGTCGCCGACCATGAGCACCGGGCGGGGCCGGGCCGCGGCGACGAGGTCGACCTTCCCGGACGGGGAGCACTCCGCGTCGAACTCGTCGATGCCCGCCGCCCGCGCGATCGACTCCGCGGTCGGGGCGACGTCGCCGGTGATCATCCGGCAGTGCTCGACCCCGAGCCCGCGCAGGGCCGCGACGGTGCCCGCGGCCTCCGGGCGGAGCGGGTCGGCGAGCACGATGACGCCGGCGAGCGCGTCGCCGCGCGACACGTACACCGCGGTCTCCCCCGGTCCGAGCGGGAGGCGCGCGAGGTCGGGCACCCGCTCGGCGATGAACGTGGGCTTGCCCACCCGCACCTCGGCGCCGTCGGGCAGCGTCGCACGGACCCCATTCGTCGCGATCTCGTCGGCACCGGAGACCGCCGGCAGCGGCAGCCCGCGCTCCGCGGCGGCGGCGACGATGCGGGCGGCGAACACGTGGACGGAGTACTGCTCCGCCGCTGCGGCGAGGGAGAGCAGCTCGTCCTCGGTCGCGCTCGCGGGGTGGAGGGCGCGGATCTCCGGCCGCCCGCGGGTGAGCGTCCCGGTCTTGTCGAAGGCGGCGGTGCGGACGCGGGACAGCGCCTCGATCGCCCCGCCGTTCTTGACGATGACGCCGGTGCGCGCGGTCCGGCTCATCCCGCCCATGAAGGCCACCGGGGCGGCGATGAGGAGCGGGCACGGGGTGGCGACGACGAGCACCTCTGCGAAGCGCACGGGATCGCCGCTCACCGCCCAGGCGATGCCGGCGATGGCGAGCGCGACGAGGGTGAAGGGCACGGCGTAGCGATCGGCGAGCCGGACCATCGGCGCCTTCGAGCTCACGGCCTCGCTGACGAGGGTGACGATCGAGTGATACTGCGAGTCCTCCTCCGCGGCGGTGGCGCGCATGGTGAAGGCCTCGGTGCCGTTGACGGTGCCGGAGTACACCGCATCCCCGGCGGTCTTCGTCACCGGCAGCGGCTCGCCGGTGAGCGAGGACTCGTCGATCGAGGCGTGCGCGTCCGCGACCGCGCCGTCGACCGGCAGCACCTCGGCCGGGCGGACGAGCAGGCGGTCACCGGGGACGACCTCGGCCACGGGGATCCGGGTGATCTCGCCGTCGGACCCGATGCGGTTCGCGAAGGACGGCGCCCTGCTCAGCAGCGCGTCGAGCTCGCGCCCTGCGCGGCCGGCCGCGAAGTCCTCGATCGCCTCGCCGCCGGTGAGCATGAGGACGATGATGAGTCCGGCCACGTACTCCCCGACGAGCACGGTGGCCACCATCGCGACGACGGCGAGGATGTCGAGGCCCCAGGATCCGCGCAGGATGTCGCGGATCATGTCCCGCGCGGTGAGCACGACGACGAGCCCGATGACGCCGGTGGCGATGATCCGGGCCGGTCCGGGATGCCCGAGGCCGAGCAGGACGAGGACCGTCGTGAGCGCGGCGAGGGCGAGCGCGACGAGCGGATAGCTGCGGAAGAAGTCGAGCGCCTTCATACCCCCATGGTGGCCCGGACCGGCGCGGTCCGCCACGAAGGACAGGACAACCTCAGTCGCCCGGAACCCGCCTCAGAGGATGCGACCGCGGTCGCGGTGGAGCGCGGTGATCTCTTCGTAGGCCTCGGCGTTGGCGTGGACGCGCGCGAGGTCGTCGTCGGTGAGCGGCCGGCGCACCTTCGCCGGCACCCCGGCGACGAGCGAGCCGTCGGGCACCTCGGTGCCCTCGAGGACGACGGCGCCGGCGGCGACGAGTGAGCCGCTGCCGATCCGGCACTCGTTGAGCAGGGTGGAGCTCATCCCGACGAGGACGTCGTCGCCGATGATGCAGCCGTGGACGAGTGCCCGGTGGCCCACGGAGACCCGGTCCCCGATGACCACCGGCCGTCCGGGATCGGCGTGCATGACCGTGCTGTCCTGGACGTTCGTGCCCGAACCGATGGTGATCGAGTTGCGGTCGGCCCGGAGCACGCAGCCGTAGTAGATGCTGCTGTTCGGCCCCACACGGACGTCGCCGATGAGCGTGGCGCCGGGGGCGATGAAGGCGGTCGGGTCGATCGTCGGGGAGACGCCGTCGATCGCGATGAGGCGGACGTCGGCGAGGTCGCCGAGCGGGCGGCCGGGTGCGGTGTGCGTGTCGGTCATGGGGTCCAGCCAAGCAGACGCCGGTGCGGTGCACAAGACCGGTCGGGCGCCGTCCCACCGCTGGCCGACGGATTTGCGCCGGGCGCCGGGATGTGCCGAGAATGGGAATCTGTCAGTGATTTCACACTGCTGCACCCTTGTGCCCTCTTCCGGCCTGTGTGAGTCTGGTGATGATCATTTCACCGATCGTCGATGACACATGCCGCGAGACCGTGCCCGCGCTCCCTGGGAGACGCCGCCGCGATCCGGCTTCGGCGAATTCCGCTTCCAGGAAAGGACACCATGGATTGGCGCCACCGCGCGGCGTGCCTCAATGAGGACCCGGAGCTCTTCTTCCCCATCGGCAACACCGGGCCCGCCCTGCTCCAGATCGAAGAGGCCAAGAGCGTCTGCCGCCGGTGCGAAGTCGTGGAGACCTGCCTCCAGTGGGCACTCGAGTCCGGTCAGGACTCCGGGGTCTGGGGCGGACTGAGCGAGGACGAGCGCCGCGCCCTCAAGCGCCGCGCCGCTCGCGCCCGCCGCGCAGGCTGAGCCGCGCACCGCACGTCCCCGACGGCCGCCGACCGCGAGGTCGGCGGCCGTCGGCGTTCCGGGCCCGCACTGCGGTGACGCCGGAGGCTCGCACCCGCAGGCGTCCGGGGCTCACACCCCGTCGGCGCGCAGCGGCACGTCGATGACCGCCTCGGTCCCGCCGCCCTCGCGCGGGCGCCATTCGATGCTTCCGGAGAGGTCGCTCGTGATGAGCGTGCGCACGATCTGGGTGCCGAGGCCGCGGCCCGGCCCCTCCACCGGCCGCAGGCCCACGCCGTCGTCGGCGATCGTCACCGTGAGCCGGTCGGGCTGCCGCTCGGGGGTGACCCACACCGAGCCGCGCAGCGTGTCCTGGTCCGCGGGCTTCGCCGAGAGCGGGAAGCCGTGCTCGATCGCGTTCGTCACGAGCTCGGTGAGGGCGAGCGCGAGCGAGGTCGCGTCGGCCGAGGAGATCGCGCCGAAGCTCGCGGTGCGGCGCAGCGAGATCTCGACGCCGGGCGAGGTGAGCTCCGGAGTGAGCCGCAGGCCCTTGTCGACGATCTCGTCGAAGTCGACCTCGCTCTCCACCCCCTGGCTCAGCACGTCGTGGACGACGGCGATGATCGCCACCCGGCGCATCGCCTCCTCGAGCGCGGCGCGCGACTCCTCGGACTCCATCCGGCGGGCCTGGAGCCGCAGGAGCGCCGAGACCGTCTGGAGGTTGTTCTTCACCCGGTGGTGCATCTCGCGGATCATCGCGTCGCGGCTCAGCAGCTCGCGCTCGCGACGGCGCAGCTCGGAGACGTCGCGAGCGAGGATGATCGCCCCGGTGCGAGTCCCGGCGCGGGTGATCGGGATCGCCCGCAGCGACACCGTCACGCGACCGGACTCGACCTCGGTGCGCCACGGCGCGCGCCCGGTGAGGACGAGCGGCAGCGTCTCGTCGACCGGGCGCAGCTGCGCGATGAGCCCGGAGACGACCTCGGCGAGATAGCGGCCCTCGATCTCCCCCTCATGGCCGAGCCGGTGGAGCACCGACACGCCGTTGGGCGAGGCATAGCGCACCCGGCCCTCCCGGTTGAGCACGATGAGGCCGTCGCCCACCCGCGGTTCGCCGCGTTGAGCGCCGGAGGGGGCGCTGAGGTCGGGGAAGGCGCCCTCGGCGATCATCGACAGGAGCATCGTCGCGCTGCTCCGGTAGTAGCGCTCGAGGCGGGACGAACCCTGGCGCCGGCTCTCCTCGGTGTGGCGGGTGAGGACGGCGATGACCCGGCCGGCGCGCACGACCGGCACCGCCTCGGCGCCGACGAGGGGCGGCTCCCCCGCCTGGGAGATGACGATCCGCTGCTCGGAGTGCGCGGCATCGAGCAGCGCCTGCTCCTCAGCGGAGGCGAGGGTGCCGACCTCGTCGCGCGGATACACCGTGGAGCCGGTGGTCGGTCGGCAGTGGGCGATGACGCGGAAGTCGGGCAGGCCCGGGTCCCGGTCGCCCGCCTCGTCCTCCCGGGCGCGGCTGGGCACCCAGAGGACGAGGTCGGCGAAGGACAGATCGGCGATGAGCTGCCAGTCGCCGACGACGAGGTGGAGCCATTCGACGTCCTCCCCGTCGACGATCCCCTCCGCAGCCAGCAGATCGCTCAGCAGACCCATGCTCCTCCTCAGATCAGGTGTCCTGCAGACCCCACTCGGTGGATCGCACCACCGAGCGCATCATCCGCAGGAGCACCGACAACGGCGCCTGATCGACCTGGTCGAGCGCGACGACCTCGTCGATCGTCGACAGGACCTGGCGCAGCGAGGCGTCGGTGCGCACCCGCCACTGGGCGATCCGGTCGTCGGCGCGCTCGGCCGGGGTGGCCCGGTCGCTGTCCGTCGCCGCGAGGATCGCCCCGACCATCGAGTGCACCGCCTGGTAGTAGTCGTCGCGCATCGCTCCCCGGGCCAGCGCCGTCCACCGATTGCGGCGATCGAGATCGCCGATCATCTCGAGCAGCTCGGAACCGGAGAGCAGGTCGGTCACCGCATAGTACACCTCGGCGGCGTCCATCGCGGGCGTACCGGAGCGCGTCGCCGCCTGCGCGACGTCGAGCAGCGCGAACTCGTCGAGCAGCGCGGCGGCGCGGAACGCGAGGTCGTGGGGCACGCCCTCGCCGATCCAGCCGTGCGCCGCGTCCTCGAGCTCCGCCCGGTCCCGACCGCGGAGCAGCCCGTGGATCCGGGGACGCAGCTCGCGCACCGCCTGCCGGTAGCGCTCGATCTCCGCGGTGACGTCGAGGCCGTCGGGCACCTGGTGGACGAGCCAGCGCGAGGCCCGGTCGAGGAGCCGCACGTAGCCGTGGAGCAGCTCGACCTGCACGGCGGCCGGCACCCGGTTGTCGAGCCCGCAGATCGCCTCGAAGTGCTCATCGAGGTCGAACACGCGGCTCACCACGGTGAAGACGCGGACGATCTGCGGGACCGAGGCGCCGGTCTCCTCCTGCATCCGGTACAGGTAGGTCAGGCCGCCGCGGTCGACGACCCGGTTGACGAGGTGCGCCGTGGCGATCTCGCGGCGCAGCGGGTGCGCCGACAGCGCCTGGGAGTGGGCCCGGGCGAGGCTGTCGGGGAAGTACTCGGCGAGATGCTCGGCCATCCAGTCCTCGTCCGGCACGTCGCTGCCGAGGATCCGGTCGGCGGCGTCCATCTTGACGTAGGCGAGCAGCACCGCGAGCTCCGGCGAGGTGAACCCGCCGCCCGCCTCGGCGCGCCGGGTGAGCGCGCGGTCGTCGGGCAGGAACTCGACCGCCCGGTCGAGGTCGGCGGTCTTCTCGAGATGGCTGAGGAGGCGCCGCTGGGTGCTCGTCATCGACAGCGCGCGGTCGCGGGCCTCGCCGAGGGCGACGTTCTGGCTGTAGTTGTTCGCGAGCACGAGATCGGCGACCTCGTCGGTCATCGACTCGAGCACCGACTCCCGGTCCTCCGGGGAGAACTCCCCGCGGCGGATGAGGAGGTCGAGGAGGAGCTTGATGTTGACCTCGTGGTCGGAGCAGTCGACGCCGGCGGAGTTGTCGACGGCGTCGGTGTTGAGCCGCACTCCGCCGAGCGCGGCCTCGATGCGGCCGAGCTGCGTGAAGCCGAGATTGCCGCCCTCGCCGACGACGCGCACCCGGAGGTCCGCCCCGTCGATCCGGATCGCGTCGTTCGCCCGGTCGCCGACCGCGGCGTGGGACTCCGATCCCGCCTTGACGTAGGTGCCGATGCCGCCGTTGTAGAGCAGGTCCACGGGGGCGGCGAGGATCGCGCGGATGACCTCGGTGGGCGGGTACGGACCGGGCCGGATGTCGAGCCGCTCGGCGGCCTGCGGGCTGAGGTCGATCGACTTGAGCGAGCGGGAGTACACGCCGCCGCCTTCCGAGATGAGCTCGGGATCGTAGTCCTGCCAGCTCGAGCGCGGGGTCTCGAACAGGCGCCGGCGCTCGGCGTAGGAGCGCGCGGCGTCGGGATCGGGGTCGATGAACACGTCGCGGTGGTCGAAGGCCGCGACGAGCCGGATCCGGTCGCTGCGGAGCATGCCGTTGCCGAACACGTCACCGCTCATGTCGCCGATGCCCACCGCGGTGAATTCCTCTCTCGCGGTGTCGAGCCCGAGCTCCCGGAAGTGCCGCTCGACGGACTTCCACGCACCGCGCGAGGTGATCCCCATCGCCTTGTGGTCGTAGCCCACCGAGCCGCCCGAGGCGAAGGCGTCGCCGAGCCAGAACCCGCGGTCGAGAGCGATCCCGTTCGCGACGTCGGAGAACCGTGCGGTGCCCTTGTCGGCGGCGACGACGAGGTAGCTGTCCTCGCCGTCGTGGACGACGGTGCGCTCCGGGGTCACGGTGCGCGTCCCCTCGCCCTCGGGCACGAGGTTGTCGGTGACGTCGAGGAGCGCGCCGATGAAGAGCTCGTAGGCGTGCTGGCCGGCGGCCGCCCAGGCCTCGCGGTCAGCCGCCGGGTCCGGCAGCTGCTTGGGGTAGAAGCCGCCCTTGGCGCCCGTCGGCACGATGAGCGCGTTCTTCACCATCTGCGCCTTGACGAGCCCGAGCACCTCCGTCCGGAAGTCGTCGGCGCGGTCCGACCAGCGCAGCCCGCCGCGCGCCACGGGTCCGAAGCGCAGGTGGACGCCCTCGACCTCCGGGGAGTACACCCACATCTCGAGGGCGGGGCGCGGCTTGGGCACGAAGTCGAGCTCGGTGGGGTGGATCTTGAACACCGCGGCGGCCGGCATCCGGCCGTCGGCGGGCTGGTAGACGTTCGTCCGCACCGTGGCGCGGATGAGCGCGAGCACCGAGCGGAGCACCCGGTCGGCGTCGAGGCTCGCGACCTCGGCGAGCGTCTTCTCGATCCGCTCCTCGACCTCGGCGGCCCGGTCCGCGCGGGATCCCTGCTCCTCGTCGAGGTCGGGGTCGAAGCGCACCCGGAAGAGCTCGACGAGCGCGGCGGTGATCTCCTCGTGGGTGGTGAACACCTCTCCCATGTGCCGCTCGGTGAGGGAGAACCCCGCCTGCCGCAGGTAATGGGTGAAGGCGCGGATGATGCTGACGTCCTGCCACTCGAGGCCGGCGGCGACGAGGCTGTCCATCCGGCCCGTCTCGCGCTCGCCGGTCCAGGCCGAGGCGAACGCGCTCTCGATCCGGGCGAAGTCGCCGTCGGCGAGCGGCCGGGAGAAGGACAGGCCGAAGTCGTAGACGTAGCGGTGCTCGCCGTCGGGGAGGTCGAGCTCGTAGGGCCGCTCGTCGTGGACGACGGCGCCGAGGTTCGCGAGGAACGGGAGGATCGCGGACAGCCCGGCCGGGGCGATCCGGTAGAACGCGAGGCGCACATCGGCCTCGTCCTCGCCCTCGGGCCGGTATATCCGCACGAACGGCCGGTCGTCGGATTCGAGGGCCTCGAAGCGCTCGATGTCGGCGACCGCCTGCCGCGGCGTGTGGTACTCCTGGTAGCTCAGCGGGAAGGCGTGCATCCAGCGGTCGCGCCGGGCCATGTCCTCGGCGGTGATCGCATCGCCCGCCGGGGCGGTGAATTCCGCGATGTCCTCCTCCCACGAGCGCAGCGCGCCGACGATCCGGTCGGTCACCGTCTCCGCGTCGACGTCCGGGAGCACGGCGTCGCGCGGCACCCGGGCGACGAAGTGGAGGCGGGCGAGCGCGGAGTCGCTCAGCAGCACGTCGAAGTCGACGGATTCCGCGCCGTAGTAGTGCCGCAGCACGTCCTCGACCCGGAGCCGGGCGGCGGTGTCGTAGAGATCGCGGGGCACGTAGACGAGCAGGGACACGAAGCGCTCGTAGGGGTCCCGCCGGATGAAGACGCTCGATTCGCGCTTCTCCTGGAGGTCGAGCACCTGGGCGGCGACATCGAGGATCTCCTGGGGGTCGGAGTGGAGGAGGTCGTCGCGCGGGTAGCTCTCGAGAATCGACACGAGCTCGTCGCCGGCGTGGGTGTGGCGGGCGAGCCCCGAGTGCTCGAGGACGTAGCGGATCTTCGCCTCGACGAGCGGGATGTCGAGGACCGAGGCGCTGTACATCCCCGAGGTGTAGAGGCCGACGAAGCGGCGCTCGCCGACGATCCGGCCGGACGCGTCGAAGGTCTTGACGCCGACGTAGTCGAGGTAGCCGCGACGGATGACCTTCGAGCGCGAGTTCGCCTTGGTGAGCACGAGGACGCGCGGCTCCTCGGCCTTGGCCGACACGGCGCGCGACAGCGGGGAGCTCAGCGCGCTGCGGAGCGCGGAGATGCCGAGTGCGGTGTCCTCGACCGGGACGAGGATCTTCTCGTCCCCGGAGGTGTCGAGGACGTACTCCCGGTATCCGAGGAAGGCGAACCGGCCGTCGAGCCAGTCGAGCAGATCCGCCGAGTCCGCGGCCTCCTCGGCGAGCTCGGGGCGCGGCGGGTTCGTCCGCAGGTCCGCGGCGATCTCCCGGGCGGTGCGGGTCATCGCCTCGCGATCACGGTCGGCGGCCGCGACGAACTCGATCGTCGAGAGCAGGTGCTCCTCGATGTCGGCGAACCGCTCCTCGGGCACCCGGTCGATCTCGATGTGGACCCACGACTCCCGCCGGCGCTCGGGCAGGCTCGGATCGCCGCCGATCACCGGCAGCGCGGTGGTGTCGGTGACGGTCCGGCGCAGGTCCTCCGGGGCGACGATGCGCAGGTCCTCGCCGCTGCCCTCGACGGAGAGGATCGGATGATGCACCTCGCGGATCGCCACGCCGAGGCCCGTGAGCTCGGCGACGAGGGAGGAGAGGAGATGGCGCATGTCGTCGGCGACGACGCTGATCGCCGTCCGGTTGCCGATCTGCTCGATCGACGACTCACCGGGGTTGCGGATGTCGATGGTCGGGGTGCCCGGGCGGTGCCGGAGCGCGGTGCGGTAGTGCTCGATCGCCGACGCCGCGAGCTCGCGGGGGCGATACCGGTCGGCCGGCGTGGCCTCCGGTCGGGGATAGTACGCGGCCAGGAGATTCTCCGGCGGGGTGCTGCCGGTGAGCTCCTCCCAGTGCTGTGCGATCTCGGCCGTTCTGACCTCGGTCACGGTTCCACCTCGTGTTCGTCTCGGATTCCCGCGGGCCTCGTCATTGAGACCCTCCGCCCACTCTATGCCGCAGGTCGGATGCGTGCCGAGTCCGGCCGGCCGCACGCGCGGACGAATCCGCCGGACCGGCCGCGGGCGGGGTCCGGACGACCGCGGACCGGGCCCGGACGGTCGCGCGCAGGGCCGCGGGACGGCCATGACAGACTGGGGCCCATGAAGACGATCGAGCTCCGCCGTCGGGCGGCGCGGACGCCTGCCCAGATCCTCCGCCAGGTGGCCGATCCCCGCACCTGGGCCGCCGAGGACACCGCCGTCACGGTGCACCGCGGGGCGGCGGAGGGCATCCACCTCACCACCCGCACCCACATCCCGGCATCGAAGCTGCCCCCCGCGGCCTCCCGCTTCCTCGGCGACGGCGCCGAGCTCCGGCAGGACGTCCGGGCGGATCCCGTGGGTCCCGAGGCGCAGGCCGCCGATGTCCGGATCGACGCCGAGGTCGTCGGGGCGCCCGTCGACGTCGACGTCGCGATCGCCCTGCGGGTCGTCGGCGAGGGCACCGACATCCACGCGATCACCCGGATCGCGTCCTCGGTGCCGCTGTTCGGTTCGATGATCGAATCCGCCCTCGAGCCGTACGTCGAATCACTCCTGACCGAGCGCCTCGATCAGCTCATCGATCTCTGAGACGTCGTACCACAGCAGGGCGCTGTCCCGCAGCGCCGCCGCGGCCGCCGCAGGATCCTCGGGCAGGGCGGCGACGACCGCGGGGTCGTCGATGTGCGCGCTGACGACCCGTGCCGGATCGAGCGCGCTCGGGCCGAGCGCGGTCACCCCGGCGCTCACCGGACGCGAGCGGAGATCGGCCGGGAGATCGCAGGCGAGGACGACGCGCGCACAGCGCTCGCCGACGGCGGCGTCGACAACGACCTCGGCGGCGGCGGCCATCGCGATCCACTCCGCCTCCTCGAGCTCCTCGCCGCGCAGCCGGCGGGCCCGCTCGTCGGGCGCGAAGCCGAGCGCCCCGGACACGTGCGGCCACGCGGCAGCGAGCGATCGGTGGGTCAGCGGCACATAGGCGCGCACGGAGCCGGCAGCATTCATGCCCTCATTCTCCCCCGGGCCCGGCCCCGGCGCGGGCGCCGCGCGGCACCCGGCGTGTCCGGACGCGGGACCGGGAGCGCCGCCGCGAGCGCGTCGATCGCCCGCGCGAGTCCGCTGTGCGGGGCGGACTCGGTGACGATCCGGCCGGCGAGCAGTGCCGCGTCGACGGCCGGCCGGTCCTCGGGGAGGAAGCGGACGTCGGTGAGGCCGGCGAAGCGCTCGAGCGTGGCCGCGATCCGCGCCTCCGGCCCCGGGCCCACCGCCGAGGCGCGCACCCGGTTGACGACGACGGTGCAGTCCGCGCGCACCGCGAGCCCGCGCTCGGTCTCGAGCAGCCGGACGAGGCGCTGCAGACCCACCGGGTCGCCGGCGGCCACGACGACGGCGTGATCGGCGCGGTCGAGCACCGCCCGCGTGGCCCCATGCCGGTCGTAGTGCGGGTCGGCGTACGGATCGTCCGGATCGATCCGGTCGGAGACGTCGACGACGGTGCACGCGTGCTCTCCGCTGAGCGCGGTGAGGACCTCGCCGAGCACTCCCGGCCGCACCTCGGGCCAGCGCTCGGCCCGGCTGAGCCCGGTGACCGCGCTCAGCGTCGCGTCGATGACGGAGACGTGGCGGTGCAGCGCGGCGGCGACGGATCCGGAGGACGCCGCGCGGCACAGCGCGGCGAGCTGCGGGGCGTCGTCGAGGAGTCCGAGCAGCGCCGCCTGCGAGGCCGCGACGGTGTCGGCGTCGACGAGGACCGTGCGGCCGACGGTCCGCCCCAGGGTGTGGGCGAGTCCCGCCGCCACGGTGCTCCGGCCGGGTGCCCCGGCGGTGCCCCAGACGGCGATCACCGGGCCCTGCCGCCTGGCCGGAGCGCTCGGGGGTGCGGCGGGAGGCGGGGGTACGGGGACGGCGGTCGCCGTCGCGCGCACTGCCGCAGCGAGGTCCTCGGGCGTCGCCCACGGCGAGACGGCCGTCGGGATCCCCCAGCCGGCGAGCACCGCCGGGTCCTCGGCGAGGCCGAGCACCCGCACGCCCTGCCCGAGGAGCCGCCGGACCACCTCGGCGTCGGCCCCGGTGAATTCCTGCCCGAGCACGACGACGTCGCCGATCCCCGCGGCGCCGGCCGCGAGCAGCTCGACCTCGTCGGCCGGGCGGCGCACGACCTCGATGTCGGCGATCGAGCCGAGTGCGGCGACGACCCGCGCTTCGAACTCGACGTCGACCGCGACGACGACCTCAATCACGGGCCGGCTCCGGGACGGAGACCACGGACAGATGGTGCTCCTCCGCGAGCGCGCGCATGACGTCGCCGACCTGCCGATTGGGCACGAAGATCTCGATGACCTGGTCCCCGGTGGCGAAGTCCCCGGTGTCGCGGTCGACGGCGATGACGTCAACCGCGGTGAGGATCTCCCGCGGGTCGACCGGATCCGCGTCGGCATCGGTCGCCCACACGTCGACCGCGCTTCCCGGCCGGACCGCCGCCGGGAGGGCATCGGGCACCGCGAGCGCCATGACGCGCCCGGCGAGCTGGTCGGGCGAGCCGAGCTGGGAGGCGGGGACGAGCTCTCCGGCGCCCACAGCGGCGAGCACCGTGGCGCCCTCCGGGATCGCGGCATCGGCGCTGAGGTACACCCCGGGGTCGCCCATCCGCACCTCGGTGGCGACGAGATCGTCGGGCACGAGCACGCTGCCGGGCACGAGCGGCCGGGCCGCGGCCCACACCGTGGTCGTGGCGGCGACCCGGGTGACGACGAACCACGTGCCGAGCACGGACACGAGGACGATGAGGGCGCCGATGACGAGGCGGGGATCGCGCAGGCGCGGTGCGCGGAGGCGGTCGGCGGGCCGCGGCGGGAGGGAGGACATGAGGGGATGCTCCGGATTCGGGGTCGGCACGAGGGGGATTTCTGCACCGATCGGACGGGGGACGGAGTGCACAAACGCACTCAAGTGCTATTATTCGGGGACAAACGCCCGCGAATCAAGAGTCGCGCGGCAGTTTCCGCACACCGCACCCCGTCCCGGCGATGACACCCGGGACGCCCGATGAGAGGCCGGACCATGGTCGTCGAAGCCCGCTTCCTGCCGTTGACCGACGTCGCCGAGATCCTCAACGTCTCCGCCGCCCAGGCGCGCGCCCTCGTGCGCTCGGGCGAGCTCCGCGCGATCAAGGTCGGCGGCCGGGGCCAGTGGCGCGTCGAGAAGACCGAGCTCGAGGACTACATCCAGCGCATGTACCGCCAGACCCGCTCCGAGGTCGAGGCCGGCAGCACCGACGTCTGACCCGCCGGGGCGCGCCTCAGCCGAGGGCGCGCACCGACGACACCGCGCCGAACGGGACGAGCTCGCCGCCGGAGGCCCCCGACCGCATCTCGAGGTGATCCCGGGCGACGCCGGCGAGCAGTCCGTCGAGGATCCGGCCCGCAGCCCGCACCCGGCACACACGTCGTTCTGCGGCCCAGCGCCGCAGCGGCGAGGCGAAGGACAGCACGGACGCCTCCTGACCGCCGGCCGCACCCCGGTCCCGCAGCCGGATGCCGTGCACATGGTCGAGATTGACGAGGACCTCGTCGGCCCCTGCGATCCGGCACCAGCCGGTGCCGATCTCCGCGAGCTCACCGGTGATCCGCTCGTCCGCAGCGAGGATCTCGACTGCGGTGCCGAGCGCCCCGGCGAGCCGGTCCTCGAGCGTCGTCTGCGCGAGCTCGCCGGCGACGAGATCGCCGTACTCGCCCATCCGCTCGTGCTGCTCCGCGCCTGCGTGCGCGGCATCGAGATCGGCGAACAGGCGGTCGAAGCGGTCCTCGGTCATGCCCCTCATCCTGTCGGGCGTCGGACCGGGGCACAAGCGCGGGAAGCCGAGTCGCGCAGACGAGGGCCGGCTCTGCGCACGACGGACGGCGACGACGGACCGTATCCGGGGCCGGATCCGCATACCGAATGGGCGATCCGCATCATCGGATGCCCTTCGGCGTCATCCACACCTTTCTGATATGTCTTGACATCGTTTGCTGTCGTTTGCCACAGTGTGATGACCCCACCGAGGAGTCGTCCCATGCGCCATCTCCCGTTCGTCGCCGCCGCCGCGCACTGCGCTCTCGCGCTGTGGCTGCTCTCCGCGCTCCCCGCGCTGTGGTCCCGGCTCGACGACGGCGACCTCGGTGCCGGTCTCGTACTCGTGTGTGCAGTGGCGACGGTGCTCGCGGGCCTGCCGACGACGGTCGCCGTGCTCCTCGCACTCCTCGCCCGCGCCCTCGGCGGGGTCCATGCCCGCTGCGCCGGAGCACTGGCCCGGGCGGCGATGCGCTGCAGCCCGCGGGTCCTCCGGTCCGCGCTCGCCGCCGGACTGTCCGGTCTCGTCGTCGCCGGGCCGCTCGTCATCGGGCCGGCCGCGGCACTCGACGCGGGTGGCGATCCGACCGCCTCACCGGCGTGGCCGGTATCTGCGGCTCCTGCTGATCGCCCGAATACCGGACCCTCCCCGGGGTGGCCCGTCTCGGCAGCTCCCACTGACCGCCCGAGCACCGGTCCTTCCCCGGGCTGGCCGGTGTCGCCCGAGGGCCACCCGGATCCCGGCCCCTCCCCGGGATGGCCGGTGTCGCCCGAGGAGGACGACGGCGGCGATGCCCCGGATCGCGAAGGCGCACCGGATACCCGGCCGCGCGAGGAGCCCCGAACCCCGGCGGACGACCCGGATCCGCGGACGGAGGTCGTCGTCGCACCGGGCGACAGCCTGTGGTCGATCGCTGCGGCTCAGCGGCCGGAGGCGTCAGCGGCGGACATCGCCCGGGACGTCGACACGATCCACCGGGAGAACCGCGCGGTCATCGGCGCGGATCCCGACCTCATCCTGCCCGGCTCACGTCTGGAGATCCCATGAGCACCCCACTCGTCCTCACCCGCCCCGCCGGCCGCTCGGCGTCGGTCCGGGGTCCTGTCCGACGCGCCCCGCGCCGGCCCCGGCAGACGGCGCCGGTCGAGCGCGAGGAATTCCTCCGTGCCACGGTGCAGTCGCTCGCGGTGGCCGTGGTCGAGGTGCTCACCGGCAGCCGCGCGTGCACCTCGATCGCCCGCTGGATCGAGCCCGCGCTGTACGAGCGCATCCGCACGCACGCCGCGCTGCGGCAGGATCTCGCGCGGTCGGTCGCACCGCGCGGGCATGTCTTCACCGCCGGACGTCCGCGCGTGTGCCCGGTCGGCGAGTCCGTCGTCGAGGCGTGCGTCGTGGTCCGCGGGACCCGCCGTCATCGGGCGGTCGCGATGCGCCTCGAGCACGCACGCGGCCGCTGGCAGGTCACCGAGTTCGTCAGCGTGTGACGCGCGCTCGGGCTCAGCGCTTCTTCGCGCGCCGCTGGGCGCGGTTGCCGGCCTCCTCGGGTGCCGCCGCCGCGCCGGAGCTGTCGGAGCGCACCTGCACTCCCCCGGAGTCCGAGGGCGCCGAGAGCTGGAGCTGCGGCTTGCGCGGTCGCAGCTCCTCGGCGTCGACCTCGACGACGTCATCGGACGGATCCTCGAGGTCCTCGCCGGGATTCACCTTCACCTTGACCTCGAGCGTGCTCGTCAGGCGGACGACGTCCTCCTTGATGCCCTCCTGCATGGAGTTGAACATCTCGAAGCCCTCGCGCTGGTACTCGACGAGCGGATCGCGCTGGGCCATCGCGCGCAGCCCGATCCCGTTCTTGAGGTAGTCCATCTCGTAGAGGTGCTCGCGCCAGCGCTTGTCGATCACCGAGAGCACGACCCGGCGCTCGAGCTCGCGCGTCGCCTCCTCGCCGAGCTCCTCCTCGCGGGTGTCGTAGGCGAGGTCGGCATCGGCCCGGATCTCCCGCAGCAGGGTCTCGCGGGTGAGATTCGCCTGCCCGCCGACGTCCTCGATGAGGTCCTCGGCGGTGATCGTCGGGTTGTACAGCTCGCCGAGCGCGGTGAACAGCTCCTCGATCTCCCAGGTCTCCGCCGGACCGCGGGTGGCGCCGTCGACGTAGGCGGTGATGACATCGTCGCGGAAGAGCTGCACCTGCTCGGCGAGGTCCGCCCCCTCGAGCACGCGGCGGCGCTCGTCGTAGATCACCGTGCGCTGACGGTTGAGGACGTCGTCGTACTTGAGCACGTTCTTGCGCTGCTCGGCGTTGCGCTGCTCGATCTGGGTCTGCGCCGACAGGATCGCCCGCGACACCATCTTCGATTCGAGCGGCACATCGTCGGGCACGTTCGCGGTGGCCATGATGCGCTCGGCCGCACCGGACCCGAAGAGCCGCATGAGGTCGTCGGTGAGCGAGAGGTAGAAGCGCGACTCGCCCGGGTCCCCCTGGCGGCCGGAGCGTCCGCGGAGCTGATTGTCGATGCGCCGGGACTCGTGGCGCTCGGTGCCGAGCACGTAGAGCCCGCCGAGCTCGCGGATCTCCTCCGCCTCCTGCTCGACGCGCTCCTCGGCGGCCTCGAGCACCTCGGGCCAGAGCTTCTCGTACTCCTCCGAGTGCTCGACCGGGTCGAGGCCCTTCTCCGCCATCTCCGCGACGGCGATGTGCTCGGCGTTGCCGCCGAGCATGACGTCGGTGCCGCGGCCGGCCATGTTCGTCGCCACGGTGACGGCGCCGCGGCGGCCTGCGAGCGCGATGATCGAGGCCTCGCGCGCGTGGTTCTTCGCGTTGAGCACCTCGTGCTTGACGCCCTTGCGCGCGAGCTGCTTCGACAGGTACTCGCTCTTCTCGACACTCGTCGTGCCGACGAGGATCGGCTGGCCCTCGGCATGGCGCTCGACGATGTCCTCGGTGACGGCGTCGAACTTCGCCTTCTCGTTCTTGTACACGAAGTCGGACTGGTCGATGCGCTGCATGGGCTTGTTCGTGGGGATCGGGACAACCCCGAGCTTGTACGTCGACATGAACTCCGCCGCCTCGGTCTCCGCGGTGCCGGTCATGCCGGAGAGCTTCTCGTAGAGCCGGAAGTAGTTCTGCAGGGTGATCGTCGCGAGCGTCTGGTTCTCCGGCTTGACCTTGACGGCCTCCTTGGCCTCGATCGCCTGGTGCAGGCCCTCGTTGTAGCGCCGGCCCTTGAGGATGCGGCCGGTGTGCTCGTCGACGATGAGGACCTCGCCCTTGAGGACGACGTAGTCCTTGTCCTTCTTGAACAGCTCCTTCGCCCGGATCGCATTGTTGAGGAAGCTGATGAGCGGGGTGTTGTCGGAGTCGTAGAGGTTGGCGATGCCGAGGTAGTTCTCGACCTTGTCGATGCCGGACTCGAGGATGCCGATGGTGCGCTTCTTCTCGTCGACCTCGTAGTCGAGCTCGGGCTTGAGCCGCTTGACGACGGTCGCGAACTCCGAGTACCAGCGGTTGACGTCGCCCTCCGCGGGGCCGGAGATGATGAGCGGTGTGCGGGCCTCGTCGATGAGGATCGAGTCGACCTCGTCGACGATCGCGAAATGATGGCCGCGCTGGACCATTTCCGCAGAGGTCCACGCCATGTTGTCGCGCAGGTAGTCGAAGCCGAACTCGTTGTTCGTGCCGTAGGTGATGTCCGCGGCGTACTGCTTGCGCCGGATGTCGGGGTTCTGCTGGGCGAGGATGCACCCGGTCTCCATGCCGAGGAACCGGAACACGCGGCCCATGAGCTCGGACTGGTATCCGGCGAGGTAGTCGTTGACGGTGATGACGTGGACGCCGTCACCGGTGAGCGCGTTGAGGTACGCCGGCGCGGTGGCGACGAGGGTCTTGCCCTCACCGGTCTTCATCTCGGCGATGTTGCCGAGGTGGAGGGCCGCGCCGCCCATGAGCTGGACGTCGAAGTGGCGCATTCCGAGCGTCCGGCTCGAGGCCTCGCGGACGGCGGCGAAGGCTTCGGGCAGCAGCGCGTCGAGAGTCTCCCCGTCGGCATAGCGCTCCTTGAAGCGATCGGTCTCCTCCCGGATCTCCGCATCGCTCATCTCCTCGAACTCGGCGGAGAGATTGTTGATCGCCGTCGTGTAGTTCCGCAGCCTCTTGAGCGTGCGACCCTCGCCGGTCCTCAACAGCTTTTCCAGGAAGTTCGCCACGATTCTCCTTGCGTCCGGTCCGCGTGACCGGCTCGGTGTTCCGTCTCTTGCGTCAGTGGCCCAGTTTAGCGCCGAACCCCGGCAGGCCCGTCATCGCACGACGACCGAGCCGAGGCGCAGCCAGCGGCCCAGCTCGGCGAGCTCGGCGGCGAGCGCCTCGGGATGCGCCTCGCCCTCCCAGTGGACACGGTGGGCGACGAGCGCATCGGCCCTCCGGTCCGCGGCGAGGTCGACGCGGCCGACCATGTCCTCGCCGAGGAGGAACGGCATGACGTAGTAGCCGTGGACCCGGTCCGGTGCGGGGGTGTAGATCTCGATCCGGTAGTCGAAGTCGAACAGCCAGCGCAGCCGGTCCCGGGTGAAGACGAGCGGGTCGAACGGGGCGAGCAGCGCGCGGGCCGCGATCCGCCGGGGTGTGCGAGCGGCGTGCCAGCGGTAGGCGCGCGTCCCCTCGACGTCGACCTCGACGAGCTCCCCGGTCCGGACGAGCGTCTTGACCGCAGCGCGGACGGGGGCGATCGGCTGGCGGAAGTAGTCGGCGAGGCAGTGCACCGTGCCGATGCCGATCGCCCGGGCGGCGATCCGCACGAGAGCCTCCGCGTCGTCGGCGGCACCCCCGACCCCGCGGGGGAGCCGGCCGGCACCCGGGCGCAGACCGAGCTCGGGGTCGTCGTCGGGACCGAAGCGCAGGTCGGGCACGGGGAGGCCGGGATGGACATCGCCCGGCAGCGCATAGACCCGCTCGAAGGACGGGGTGCGCGCGGCCACGGAGACCCGCCCGGCCCGGAGCAGCGCCTCGAGCCCGGCCTTGACCCGGCTCGGGTTCCAGCCCCAGTGGTCCCGGGCGCGCTCGGGGATGTCGTGCTCGACGCGGGCGCCGAGGTCCCGGGCCGTGCCGGGGCCGTCGGCGAGGGCAGCCTCGAGGTCGCCGAGGAGGCGGACGAAGGCCGGACCGGTCACCGGATCGCGCTGTCCGTAGTCGCGGCGGAACCAGTCGGCCCGCCGGCCCGCGGCGTGCGCGAGGCTCGACGGCGGGACGTAGGCGGCCTCGTGCATCCAGTACTCGACACCCATCGGATCCGGCGCGCGGAGCAGGGAGTCGAGGGCCGCGGTGGGGTACGGGCCCAGACGGGAGTAGAACGGCAGGTAGTGGCTGCGGGCGACGCGGGCCACGGAGTCGATCTGGACGAGCCCCAGGGTGTCGAACACCGTCCGCAGATGGCGCCGGGTGACCCGCTCCGGCCGGGGCCGGGCAAAGCCGGAGGCGGCCAGCGCACAGCGCCTGGCCGCCTCCCTGCTCAGCGAGCGCGCCACCTTATTCGGCGAGCTCCGGATCGAGCGAGATCACACCGTAGCTCCAGCCCTTGCGGCGGTAGACGACGGACGGCTTCCGGTTCTCCTCGTCGATGTAGAGGTAGAAGTCGTGGCCGACCATCTCCATCCGGTTGAGCGCCTCCTCGATGCCGATCGGGGTGGCCGGGAAGTTCTTCTCGCGGAGCACCACCGGGGAATCGCCCTCGGACTTGATCCGCCCGTTCGTCCGGTCCGCGGCCTGCGGCTCCTCCGACTGCGCGGCGGTCTCCTCCTCCTGCGGCGGGACGTACTCCATGCGCGCCATCGCCTCGGCGGTCGACTCCGGGCGGTGCTTGCCGCGGTGGGAGATCTTCTGCCGGTCGCGGGCGCGGCGCAGGCGCTCGAGCACCTTGGCCCAGGCGAGGTCGAGCGCGGCGTACTTGTCCGAAGCGCTCGCTTCGGCGCGGAGCACTGGGCCCTTCGCGATCACGGTGATCTCGACGGTCTCCGCGGTCTCCGGCTGGCGCGCGTTCGGTTCGCTGGTGATCTGGACCTCGACGGCGAGCGCCCGCGGGGCGAGCTGCTCGACTTTGGCGACCTTGTCCTCGACATGTGCGCGGAAACTGTCGGAGATTGTCAGATGACGACCCTTGACGACGATGTCCATTGTGCGTTCCTTTACACCTCGGGAAACGGATCGCTCCGCTGCCGTCACGGTTCGACGGCTGCTTCCATTAAATACCATCACCAGGGCCGTTGCGAGGTCCGCCGGGAGCGATTCCGACCACCGCGACGCCGTGTGCCGGGATCCGGGACGCAGCGAGAGCGCGCACGGACTCCGCCGTCGTCGCGCCGGTCGTGCAGATGTCGTCGAGCACGATCACCGGGGTCCGCCCGATGACCTCCCGGGCACGCCGGCCCGGACCGGCCACCCGGTGGGTGCCGCGCACGTTGCGTCGCCGGGCGCGCGAGCCGAACCCCACCTGATCGCGGTGCGCCCCGACCTCGAGCAGGGACCGGCAGCGGACGTCGAGACCCTCCGCGCGGAGCACTGCGGCCGCCGCCGCGCCGAGCACCGCGACGTGGTCGGCACCGCGCCGGCGCACCGCCCGCCGGGTCGCGGGCACCGGCACGAGGACGGCGGCGCCGGCCGGCCCGGTCGCTCCCCGTCCGGCTCCCGGCGGGTGCTCGAGCACCGCGAGGACCGCGCGGGCGAGGAGCAGCCCGAGCACTCCGACGAGATCGCGCCGGTCGTGCTCCTTGTAGGCGAGCAGGCAGCTGCGGAGCACTCCGGAGTACTCGCCCGCGCCGACGACCGGGAGCACTCCGTACCGCGGCGAGGTCATGCGCACCGGAACGGCGAGCGCACCCAGGCAGTCGCCGCACAGGGTCACGGTCTCCGCCCCGCACCCGGCGCACACCGGAGGGACGACGAGGTCGAGGAGCTCGGCGAGGACGCGGCGCATGGTGCCATGCTCGACCGCACTCCCGCCGCCGGCAAGGCCGCACCCCCGGCTGTGACCTGCCGCGGGTTCCGCCCGGGAGGTCAGCCCGGGTACGCCGGGTCGGAGACGCGGACGTCGACGAGGTTCTGCCAGCTCCCGGCGCTGTACGTGTAGAGCTCGCCGTCCGCGGTGGAGACGCGGATCGAGCCGCCGTCGCCGCCGGAGGTGATCGCCACTCCCCGGTCGATCGCACCGAGCAGGCTGTACGGCCCTCCGACCGGGGAGCTGTACGGGGTCTCCGGCGCGCCGGTCGCCGGGGAGGCGAGCATGACGAGGGTCTGCGGACCCGACCACGAGAAGTCCGCGATCGAGTCGAAGCCGGCGCCGACGACGAGCGGGGCGGACTGCACCGTGCCGGTGGGACGACCGCTCCCGTCGCGGGTGATGCCGATGACCTCGATCCGGCTGCGCCCCTCGGTATCGCTCGACAGCACCCCGAGCTGGGCGCCGTTGCGCGACACGTGGACGGCCTCGACGCGGCGATCGGTGAGGAACGGGGTGTCGAGCGCGGCGAGCTCGCCGGCGCGGTCGACCGCCTGGAGGGTGCCGTCGGAGTCCGCCTCTGCGGTCCATGTCCAGCCGAACCGGTCGAAGCTCGGCCCCACGAGCTCGTCCCCGGTGAGCACCACCGCATCGGCCATCGAATCGGCGAGGACCCGGTGGAGAGCCGTGCGGTCCTCGCTGCGATAGGCGTACATCGACTCGTCGAGCGCGATCGCCGGCGCGGCGTCCTCCGCGGAGAGCTCGGGGCTGCCTTCGATGGACTCCACCCCGGAGCCGACGACGCGGACGAGCCGGTCGTCGGAGACCGCGATCGGCCGGGCGTCGATGGGGACGACCGTCGGTGCGGCGTCCTCGGACTCCGGGTCGAGCAGACCGGAGGGGACGTCGACCTCGACCTCGGTGAGCGAGGTGATCTCGCGCAGGGTCTGCCCGATCTGGTGGACGAGCCGGGCCTGGCCGACCGCGTCGAGCCCGTCGGCGGTCTCGGAGAGCCCGACCTCGGCGAGCCCCTCGGAGACCGCGACGACCTGGGGGTCGAGTCGAGTGCCCTCCGGGACCGCGGACACGGTCGCCCCCGCCAGGTGGTCGGCAGGTCCGCGCAGCATCTCCGTCAGCGCCTCCGTGGAGGTCGCCGGGGAGCGGATGAACCACCGGGTGTCGGGCACGAGATAGGCGAAGTCCGGGGTGTAGAAGTACACCGGGTACGCCTGGAACAGGGTGCTGAAGTTCGAGGAGGAGACCACGAGGCCCGGGGGCGCCTGGGCGATCCGCCATTCGCCGTTGACCTGCCGGAGCGCGAACTCCATCTCCACGACGGTGTCCTCGACCGATTCGCGGTACACCCGCCGGTCGTCGAGGCTCGCCTGGAGCGGGAGATCGAAGGACACCGTCTGCGAGTCGGCGGTGATCTCGCTCGTGAGCTCCTCGAGACCGGTGCCCGACGGCATGATGCGCACGACGGACCGGGGGTCCCAGTCCGCGGCGAAGCTCTCGGTGAGGAAGGAGCGGGCGACCTCGAAGTTGTTGCTGTAGCCGGCGCCGGCCGCGAGGAAGCCGCGCACGATCTCGTCGGGTCCGGCGCCGGGCACCGGGCCGTCGGGATCGATCCGCGACTGGACGCCGGACTCGCCGTCGCCGACGGTGATCCGGCCGATCCCGCCGTCGCGCGGGATCGACACGCAGCCGCTGAGCACGAGGGCGAGCGCGGCGAGGATCGCGATGAGCCTATTCGGTCCCATGCTCGGCCTCCGCGGTGTCGACGACGATGGGGATGCTGCCCGTCTGGATCCGGACGGAGCCGTCCGAGCTGCTCGGTCCGGCGACGAGCGCCGCGCCGCGGGGCACAGCGTCCGCCGGCGGCAGCGGCAGCGGCGAGGACGGGATCTCCTGGCCCTCGCGGCGCGGCAGGGTGAGCCGGAAGCATGCACCCTCGCCCTCGCGCCCCCAGGCCTGCAGCCACCCGGAGTGAAGGTGGGCGTCCTCGAGGGAGATCGCCAGGCCCAGCCCGGAGCCGCCGAGCGTGCGGCGGCGCGAGGGGTCGGCGCGCCAGAACCGGTCGAACACGTGCTCGACGTTCTCCTCGCTCATCCCGATGCCGTGATCGCGCACGCTCACCGCGACCGCCTCGGCGTTGGCGGCGAGGTGGATGTCGATCCTCCGGCCCTCGCCGTGCTCGATCGCGTTGACGACGAGATTGCGCACGATGCGGGTGATGCGGACCCGGTCGACCTCGGCCATGACGGGTGAGGACGGGGCATGGAGGAGGAGCTCGGTGCCGGCCTGGGAGGCGACGACGGAGAGCGTGTCGAGCACCCCGGTGACGATCTCGCCGATGTCGGTGGGCTTCGTCACGAGGTTCGCGGCACCCGCGTCGTAGCGGGAGATCTCGAGGAGGTCGCCGAGCAGCAGCTCGAAGCGCTCGACCTGCGAGTTGAGGAGCTCGGCGGAGCGGGCCGTCGACTCGTCGAACTCGTCGCGCGACTCGTAGATCATGTCGGAGGCGATGTGGATCGTCGTCAGCGGCGTCCGCAGCTCGTGCGAGACGTCGGAGACGAACTGGCGCTGCAGCACGGTGAGCTGCTCCATCCGCGTGATCTGGTCCTGCAGGGTATCGGCCATCGAGTTGAAGCTCTCCGCGAGGGTCGCGATCTCGTCCTGGCCATGGACCGGCATCCGCTGGTCGAGGTCGCCCTGCGCGAGCTGCCGGGCGACGTCGGAGCCGGTGCGCACCGGGACGACGACGAGACGGGTGACGATCCAGGCGATCGCGCCGATGAGCACGGAGAGGACGATCGCGGCGACGATGAGGGCGCGGAGCACGAAGTCGAGGGTGTTCTGCTCCTCCTGGAGGTCGGCGATGACGAACAGCTCGAACTGGCCGGCGGCCGGGATCGTCACCGGCTGCGCGATGACGAGGCCGGGCGAGGCCTCCTCCCCCGGCAGGGTCACCGACTGGTAGAGCTGCTCGCCGGGCTCGGCGCGGTCGACCGCGGCGAGGAAGGCGTCGGGCAGGTCCGACACCGGGATCGACTCCTCGCCGCTGACGAGCGTGAGCAGCGGCGGAACCGCGGTCGAGCGCTCCTGCGGCTCGAGCGCGACGGACCGCAGCGGCGTCGGCGAGCGCGACAGCATGGATCGGAGCTGGGAGTTGAGCGTCTCCGACAGCGCCTCGTCGTCCTCGCCGGCCGACAGCGACTGGAGCTCGGCGGCGTAGCCGGCGGTCTGCACCGACACCGAAGAGAGCTTGGACTCGAAGAGCCCGCGCGAGATCTGCTGGGACATGTACGCGCCCACCCCGAGCACGGCGACGATGGTGAGCGCGATGGTGAGGACGACGATGCGGAACTGGAGCGAGCGGGTGAAAGCCGAGACCACCCAGCTGCCGGCTTCGCCGAGCAGCCGGACGACCGTCTCGAGGATCCCGGCGAGCGCCGGGGTGCGGCTCACGTCGCCTGACCGGCCTTGTAGCCGACGCCGCGCACGGTGACGACGATGTCGGGGGTCTCCGGGTCCTTCTCGATCTTCGACCGCAGGCGCTGCACATGGACGTTGACGAGCCGGGTGTCGGCCGCGTGGCGGTAGCCCCAGACCTCCTCGAGGAGAGTCTCGCGGGAGAACACCTGCCAGGGCTTGCGGGCGAGCGCGACGAGGAGGTCGAACTCGAGCGGGGTGAGCGAGACCGGCTCCCCCGCCTTCGTCACCGTGTGTCCGGCGACGTCGATGCTGACGTCGCCGACGGAGAGGATCTCCGGCGCGCTCGGCTCGGCCATCCGCAGCCGGGCGCGGACGCGGGCGATGAGCTCCTTGGGCTTGAAGGGCTTGGGGACGTAGTCGTCGGCCCCGGACTCGAGTCCGAGCACGACGTCGACGGTGTCGGACTTCGCGGTGAGCATGATGATCGGGACCCCGGACTCCTCCCGGATCTCGCGGCACACCTCGAGGCCGTCCTTGCCGGGGAGCATGAGATCGAGGAGGACGAGGTCCGGGTCGACCGCGCGGTAGGCGTCGAGAGCCCCGTCACCGGTGGCGCAGAAATGCGGCTCGAAGCCCTCGCTCTTGAGCACAATGCCGATCATCTCCGCGAGCGCGGTGTCATCGTCCACAACCAGAATCCGAGCATTCATGGATCCATTCTCGCCCATCGATCGGGATCGGGGGAATCCGACAGGCCGGTGGCGGGCGCCCCGGCGCGCCCGCGCGCTCCTGTTGGTATCCGGACGGGCCTTTGGAACAATGGCGGACGAGCCCGGCCGCGTCGACACCGCGTCCGGACGGAGGACACGGAGGTGGCGGCGATGGTCGATGCGCACGGCGCCGCCTGGACCGTGCGCACGGACTGGCGGACCGGGGCCCGCGTCCCCGCTCCGGCCGTGCGCCCCCGCCCGCAGTGGCAGGCCCCGCCGACCCCGGGGGTGCTCTCGCGCCGACCGCTGCGCTTCTTCGAGGGGCTCGACGGCGGCTTCCGCCTCATCCGCTTCGCCCCGGCGCTCACCGTCGGACTCTCCGCCATCGTCTTCACCCTGTGGACGCTCGCCATCACCGCGGCGATCTCCGGCATCGCGTGGGCGGGCTCCGGCTTCCTCACTGCGGTGTTCAGCGATCCCGACGCCTCGGCGGGCTTCTCGATCCTCGCCCAGTTCGGCGCCGTCGCACTCTCGATCTCCTCGCTCTCGCTCGTCCACCTCCTCGCCGGGGCGACGACGGTCGGCACCCGCGCCGCGTTCGACTCCCGCCGGATGACGCTGCGCGAGGGATGGCGGGCGCTCGCCGGGGTACGGTGGCGGCTCGTCCTCACCACCGCGCTCCTCGCCGCGGCCCATCTCGGCGCGCTCGTCGTGCTCCTCCTCCCCGCGCTCCTCGTCGCCGGGCTCGGATCCGCCACCGGCGCGCTCGTGCTCACCGGCTTCGGGCTGCTCGGCTGGATCGCCTTCACCGTCTACTTCGCTCTCCGCACCGCCTTCGTCGGGTGCGCGATCGCCCACGAGCGCCTCACCGTCCGCCGCGCCTTCGCGCGCTCGTGGCGGCTCACCGCGTCCGGGTTCTGGCGGACGCTCGGCCAGCTCCTCCTCGGCTGGTACCTGTCGAACCAGCTCGTCTCGATCATCATCAGCCCGCTCATCGTCGTCGCCTACGTCGTCCTCATCGCCATCGTCATCATCGGGGTGTCGAGCGGCGGCTCGACGACGGCGCTCCTCATCACGGCTCTCGCCGGGCTCGCCATCGCCGTCTCCTTCATCACGCTCGCCGCCACCGCCGTACTCTTCGCCTACCTCGCAGGCCTCGTGTCGGTCGTCTACTTCGACCGGCTCATGCGCGTCGAGGGCTACGATCTCGTGCTCCTCCGCCGCGCCGAGGGCGGCCCATGACCCCGGGAGCGCTCCGGGCGGCGCTCACCCCCGGGCGCGACGAGGCCCGCCGCTGGGCCGAGGAGGAGCTGTCGCGGCAGGAGTACCAGGAGGCCGATCTCACCCTCCTCCAGCGCCTCGGCGAGGCGATCTCCCGGTTCCTCTCCGATCTCGTCGCCCCCGTCGCCGAGTTCGAGTCCGCGTGGCTCTTCGTCGTCGTCGTGCTCGTCGTCGCGGCGCTCGCGGTCCTCATCGTGTGGCGGGTGCGCCGCGGGTCCGGCGGCAGCCTGAGCGATCCGTACCGCCCGCTCGACCTCCAGGTCGCCGGCATCGACCCCGCAGAGCTCCGCGCCCGCGCGGACCGGGCGGCGGCGGCGAAGGACTGGAACCGCGCGGTCCAGGAGCGGGTGCGCGCCGTCATGGCCGAGCTCGACCGCGCCGGGCTCGTCGAGATCACCACCGCGAGCACCACCGCCGAGCTCACCGCCTCCGCGGCCCGTGCCCGCCCGGACGAGGCCGCCGACCTCACCTGGGCGGGCGCCGCCTTCGACGCGGTGACCTTCGGCGACGCCGCCGCCGACGCCGCCGACCACCGGCGGATCGCGGACCTCGATCGGCGCCTGCTGAGCGGGGTGCGGTCATGAGCGCCGGGCTCGACGTCGCGGTCCGCGGGACTGCGCGTGCGAGCGCACCGAGCGGCTGGCAGCGCGCGCGGAGGGGCGCGCGCTCGGCGACCGTGTGGATCGTCGCGGCTCTCGTCCTGCTGCTCGCCGCGATCATCGGCTTCCTCTCCTCGGCGGCGGACGAGGAGACCCGGCCGCTCCACTGGGACTCGGCCGCTCCCGAGGGCGGGCGCGCCCTCGTCGAGGTGCTCCGCTCCCAGGGGATCGAGGTCCGCACCACCGAGACCCTCGCCGAGGCCCGCACGCTCGCCGCGCAGCCGGACACCGCGCTCCTCGTCTTCGACTCCGACACGCTGCTCGACACCGACGACGCCGCGGAGCTGCGCCGGACGACGATCGGGGCGGGCAACCCGCTCGTCGTCGTCGAGCCGGGCGCCCTCGCCCCCGCTTGGTCCCCCGGTGTCCAGGAGGCGTTCCAGACCCTCGAGGTGCCCGCGACCCCCGACCCGATGGCCCCGGACTGCGACTGGGAGACCGCGCAGCGCGCGGGCACGGTGACCGGCACCCTCGAGCGCTATGCCGCGACCGGGGCCTCCTCGACGGTCACCGCGTGCTACCACCATCCGTGGGATCAGGTGGGATACGGGGCGGTCACGCGCGAGGACCTCGGCCCGGCGACGGCCACCGTGCTCGGCAGCCGCGCGTGGCTCGCCAACGACGGCCTCGACCTCGGCGGCAACGCCGCGCTCGCGCTCGGGGCGCTCGGTGAGCGCGACACCCTCGTCTACTACTACCCCGACATGTCCGATCCGGCCTTCGACACCGGGGACGAACCGGTGCTCGGGCCGCTCTTCGGCACCGTCCCCCCGGCATTCTGGGCGGCGTTCCTCTGGCTCATCCCGCTCGTCCTCGCCGCCATGCTGTGGCGGGGACGCCGGCTCGGCCCGCTCGCCGTCGAGCGGCTGCCGGTCGTCGTGCCGCCGGTCGAGACCGTCATCGGCCGGGCCGGCATCCTCCAGCGCTCCGGAGCCCGGGACTCCGCTCTCGCCGGCCTGCGCACCGCCGCCCTCCTGCGGATGGCCGCGCGGCTGTCCCTGCCCCGGCACGCGCGCACCGCCGACATCTGCGACGCGATCTCCGAGCACACCGGCCGCGACCCGGTCGAGGTGCACCGGATCCTCGCTGCGGACGTCGCGCGCACCGATTCCGAACTCACGTCCATCGCCACCGCAATCGCCACTCTGGAGAGCGAGGTCTCACTCCGATGAGCCACATCCCCCCGCAGCCGCCCGGACAGCCGGACGGCCGTTTCCGGCCCCCTCCCGGACAGCCCGGACCCGCGTGGACGGAACCCGGACCGCCCGCACCCGGCGGCTCCGCTCCGCCCGGCGGCGGGCAGCCCGCCCCGGGCGGAGCGGAGCCGCCGGGTGCGGGCGGGACGGACACGCCTCCTACGCGCCCCCGACGCTCGAGGCGCGGCTCGCCGAGCAGCACCGGCTCGGCGAGCGCGACCATGCGCTGCGCGCGCGGCTCGACGCCGTGCGGTCCGAGGTCGGCAAGGCCGTGGTCGGCCAGGAGCCGGCCGTCGAGGGGATCCTCCTCGCCCTGCTGTGCCAGGGCCACGTCCTCCTCGAGGGCGTGCCCGGGGTGGCGAAGACGCTCCTCGTGCGGACCCTCGCGCAGGCGCTCGAGGTGGATTCGACGCGGGTCCAGTTCACGCCGGACCTCATGCCCGGCGACGTCACCGGATCGATGATCTACGACACCCGCTCCGGCGACTTCGAGTTCCGCGCCGGCCCGGTGTTCACCCACCTCCTCATCGCCGACGAGATCAACCGCACCCCGCCCAAGACGCAGTCGGCGCTGCTCGAGGCGATGGAGGAGCGCCAGGTGTCCGTCGACGGGACGACCCGGCGCCTGCCGAGCCCCTTCCTCGTCGCCGCCACCCAGAACCCCATCGAGTACGAGGGCACCTATCCCCTGCCCGAAGCGCAGCTCGACCGGTTCCTGTTCAAGCTCGTCCTCGACCTCCCGGGCCGCGGCACCGAGCTCGAGATCCTTCGCCGCCATGCCGAGGGCTTCGATGCGCACGATCTCGCCGAGGCCGGGGTGCGGGCGGTCGCCGACGTGCCGACCCTGCTCGAGGCGGCCGAGCGCACCGGGGACGTCCACGTCGCCCCCGAGGTGCTCGAATACGTCGTCGACATCGTGCAGGCCACCCGCATGGCGCCCTCGCTCGCTCTCGGCATCTCGCCGCGCGGCGGCACCCGCCTGCTCGCCGCGGCCCAGGCCCGGGCGTGGCTGTCGGGGCGCGGCTACGTCACCCCCGACGACGTCAAGTCCCTCATCCCGATGACCTTCCGCCACCGCGTGCTGCTGCGGCCCGAGGCGCAGATGGACGGCATCGGGGTCGACCAGGTGCTCACGTCGATCATCGACACCACCCGAGCCCCGCGCTGATGGTCCCGACCTGGCGCTTCGTCCTCCTCGTCGCGCTCGCCGGGGTGCCGGTCGTGCTCGTCCCCGGCTGGGGCACCGCCGGGCTCGCGCTCGCCGCCGTCGCCTTCGTCTCCCTCCTCGACTGGGCGCTCACCCCGCGCCCCGGGGCGGTCGCCGCCCAGCGCACCCCGGGACGCCGGGTGCGGCTGGGCGAGGAGACGCGGAGCACCCTCACCCTCGTCAACGAGGGGCGGCGCACCCGCCGGCTCGTCGTGCGCGATGCGTGGAGCCCGAGCGCCGGCGCCGTCGACGTGCGCTTCCGCGTCCGGCTGCGCGGCGGCGAGACGCACGAGCGGGAGCTCGTCCTCGTGCCCGCGCGCCGCGGCGTCCTCCACGCCGACCGCCTCACCCTCCGCTCGCTGTCGCTGCTCGGGATCATGGGGCGCCAGGCGAGCTTCGAGGTGCCCGCCCGGATCCGGGTGATGCCGCCCTTCCTGTCGCGCAAGCACCTGCCCTCGAAGCTCGCCCGGCTGCGCGAGCTCGACGGCCGCACGGCGGTCATGGTCCGCGGCCTCGGCACGGAGTTCGACTCGCTGCGCGAGTACGTCCGCGGCGACGACGTCCGCTCGATCGACTGGCGGGCCACCGCGCGCGCCCGGGAGCTCATGGTGCGCACGTGGCGGCCGGAGCGCGACCGGCGGGTCGTCATCGTCCTCGACTCCTCCCGTCTTGCGGCCCGGCGCTGCGGGACCGGCACGGTGTTCGATGCCGCGCTCGAGGCCGGGCAGCTGCTCGCCGCGCTCGCCGCCGGCGGCGGGGACCGGGTCGACCTCATTGTCGCCGACGCCCGGGTGCGCGCGACGATCGGCCCGATCACCGGCCGCGATCCGCTCGGCCGGCTGGCGAACGACCTCACCGAGGTCGAGCCCGAGCTCCTCGACGCCGACTGGTCCGCGATCACCTCGGCGGTCATGCGGGTGTCCTCGCAGCACGCGCTCGTGGTGCTCGTCACCGCGCTCGACCCGACGACGATCGCCGAGGACCTGCTCCCGGCGCTGCCGGTGCTCCGCGCCCGCAACTCGCTCGCGATCGCCTCGGTGGCCGACCCCGAGCTCACCGCGATGGCCGCGCGCGTCCACACCCCGGCGCAGGCCTACCGCGCCGCCGCGGCCGAGCGCGAGCTCCTCGAGATCCGGTCGATCATCCACGCGCTCGGCGAGATGGGCATCCGGTCGGTGCACGAGGACCCGGAGAACCTCGCCCCCGCGCTCGCCGATCTCTACATCGCCCTCAAGGCCGCCGGTCGCCTCTAGACATCGCAATTTCCGAAGGTTCCTGGGAACCGATCCGCAGATTATTGCGATCTCGACCGACTCGGCCGTCCGCCTCAGTCGACGGCGACGACCTGGTATCCCGCGCGGTCCTCGGAGAGGTCCCCGGTGTCCCCGGCGAGCAGCGCCGGCCTGCCGAGCACGATCGCGTAGACGACGATCCCCACGGTGAGCGCTGCCCCGATGCCGATCCGGACGACATCGGGCAGCGCCGACGGGGTGACGAAGCCCTCGATGATGCCGGAGAGGAAGAGGAGCACGACGAGGCCGAGGGCCACGGTGATGAGCGAGCGGGCGGCGCGGGCGAGGGCGGCGCGCCGGGGCAGCGGCCCCGGCACCACCCAGGAGACGAAGATCTTCAGCCCGGCCGCAGCGGCGATGAGGATGCAGGTGATCTCGGGGATGCCGTGGGGCAGGATGTAGCGGAAGAACTCGGCGCCGTGGCCGAACTCGAACATCACGGCCCCCGACAGCCCGACGTTGACCGCGTTGACGATGAGCCCGAGGATCACGGGGAACCCGAGGATCCCGAGTGCCACCCACTGGACGGCGATCCATGCGTTGTTCGCCCACACCCCGACGGTGAAGAAGCCGCTCGGATGCTCGAAGTAGTAGTCGACGAAGTCCTCCTCGGCGAGCTGCCGACGCATCTCCTCCGTCCCGAACGACTCGAGCGCGCCGGGCGTGTACAGCGCCCACACCGTGGTGAGGACGCTCAGGCCGACGAAGAACACGAACACCCCGAGGAACATCCAGCGCAGCGAATACAGCGCCGCCGGCAGGGACACGACCCAGAACTGCACGAGCGACCCGCGCAGCCCGAGCGGCACGCCGGTGAGCTGCATGCGGGAGCGGTGGATGATGTTCGACAGCCGGATCGACACCTCGGAGTCCGGGGCCACGGTCTGGATCCGCGACAGGTCCTTCGACGCCGACCGGTAGAGGAGGAGGAACTCCTCCGCCTCCGCCGCGGTGAGCGTGTTGCGCGAGGCGAGCGTCGACAGCCGGGCCCACGCCGGTCCGCGGAGCTCGGCGAGGAGAGCCGGATCCATGCCTCCCAGCCTAATCGACCTCCGCTGTGCCACGATAGGTCCCGTGAGCACACTCGTCACCGGTGAGGCGGTCGCCCTCGACGTACGCGCCGCCTCGCTGGCCGCGCGCGCGGTCTCCTGCGCCGTCGACGTCGTCGTCTACGGCATCGGGTACTCCGGGATCCTGTTCGCCGCGGGCTGGGTCCTCACGCGGACCGAGCTCATCGATTCGCTCCTCGGCCGGACCCTCGGCCTGCTGCTCACCGTTCTCACCTTCGTCCTCATCCCGTGCACCGTCGAGACGCTCACCCGCGGCCGCTCCCTCGGCAGGCTCATCTGCGGGCTGCGGATCGTGCGCGAGGACGGCGGCGCCATCACCTTCCGCCACGCCTTCATCCGCGCGCTGCTGTGGCAGTTCGAGGTCATCGCGACCGGCGGCGGGGTCGCCGCGCTCGTCGGCCTGCTCTCACCCCAGAGCAGGCGGCTGGGCGACTACCTCGCCGGCACCCTCGCGGTCAACGAGCGCGCCGGGATCCCCGCGACCGCGCAGATCCGCGTCCCGGCCCGCCTGGTCCCCTGGATCTCCCGGGCCGACGTCTCCGCGTTCCCCGCCGGCCTCCACTACCGGATGGTCCAGTTCCTCGTCACCGCCGACCAGCGGAGCCCGGAGTCCCGGCTCGAGCGGGCGATCGAGCTCGCCGAGGAGGTCAATCCCTACATCGCCCCCGCGCCTCCCCCGGGGACGCACCCGGAGGAGTTCATCGCCGCGATCATCGGGCACACCCGGTACGAGTTCGCCCGTCGGACGGAGCAGGCCGCGCGCACGACCCGGGACTTCCGCTCCCGGATCGGGACGCTGCCCTACGGGCAGCGCCTCTGAGCGATAGGGATCCCGAGGTGCCGGTCCCCGAAGGACCAGGCGCCGAGGTGCCAGGCTCCGAGGTGCGGATCCCCGAGGTGCCGACCGGGCCGCCGCGATCGGCGGCTCAGGCTCCCGCGAAGAGCTGGCGCTGGCGACCGAGCCCCTCGATCTCGACCTCGACGACGTCCCCGGACCGCAGGTAGGGGTACTCCCCCGACAGCGCGACCCCCTCCGGGGTGCCGGTGAGGACGACGTCGCCGGGCTCGAGCACGAGGTACTGCGAGAGGTGATGGATGATGGCCGGGACGTCGAAGATCATGTCGCTCGTCCGCGAGTCCTGGCGGGCCTCGCCGTTGACCCAGCTGCGGATCCGCAGATCGACGACGTCGATCTCGTCGGCGGACACGAGCACCGGCCCGAGCGGCGCGAATCCCGGCGCGCACTTGCCCTTCGACCACTGGCCCCCGGAGTGTGCCGTCTGGTGGTCCCGCTCCGACAGGTCGTTGCCGAGCACGTAGCCGGCCACGCAGGCGGCGGCGGACTCCCGGTCGGCGAGATAGGACGCGCGGGTGCCGATGACCACGCCGAGCTCGACCTCCCAGTCGACCTTCGTCGCGCCGGGCGGGATGAGCACGGTGTCGTCGGGCCCGGCGATGGTGTTCGGGGTCTTGAGGAAGAGGACCGGCTGCTCCGGGGGCGCCGCCCCGGTCTCCGCGGCGTGGGCGGCGTAGTTCATCCCGATGCACAGGAGGGCCTGCGGCTCGCTCACCGGTGACCCGATGCGGGCACCGGGGTCGAGCTCGTGCTCGGGCAGCTCCCCGGCGGCGCTCGCGGCGGCGAGCCGTCCCATGCCGCCGTCGGCGAAGAACCGCCGGTCGAAGCGCTCGGTCACCGCGGAGGCGTCGTACCACTGCACGGCGGTGCCGCGCGTGATGCCGACGAGCGGGATCTCCCGTCCGACCGGTCCGACCTGCATGAGCTGCATGGGTGTCTCCTTCCGCGGGCGAGCGTCAGTAGCGGTAGTGCTCGGGCTTGTACGGCCCGGCGACGTCGACGCCGATGTACTCCGCCTGCTCCTTGGTGAGCTCGGTGAGGTGCGCGCCGAGCGCCGGGAGGTGGAGGCGCGCGACCTTCTCGTCGAGGATCTTCGACAGCCGGTGCACGCCGGGCCGGTAGTCGTCGTGGTTCGTGAAGAGCTCGAGCTGCGCCATGACCTGGTTGGTGAAGGAGGCACTCATGACGAACGAGGGGTGACCGGTCGCGTTGCCGAGGTTGAGCAGCCGACCCTGGGACAGCACGATGAAGGAGGTCTCCGTGCGGTCGAGGCCGAGCTCGGCCGGGACGGGGATGGTCCACTCGTGGACCTGCGGCTTGATCTCGACGATCTCGACGCCGGGGGCCGATTCGAGACCGGCGAGGTCGATCTCGTCGTCGAAGTGGCCGACGTTGCCGATGATCGCTCCCGGCTTGAGGCGGGTGAGGAGGTCGGTGTCGACGACGCGGGTGTTCCCCGTCGTCGTGATGACGAAGTCCGCCTGACCGATCGCCTGCTGGGCGTCGACGACCTCGTAGCCGTCCATCGCGGCCTGGAGCGCGCAGATCGGATCGATCTCGACGATCTGCACCCGTGCGCCCTGGCCGCGGAGCGCCTCGGCGCTGCCCTTGCCGACGTCCCCGTAGCCGACGACGAGCGCGACCTTGCCGCCGATGAGCGCATCGGTGGCGCGGTTGATGCCGTCGGGCAGCGAGTGGCGGATGCCGTATCGGTTGTCGAACTTCGACTTCGTCACCGAGTCGTTGACGTTGATGGCGGGGAATGGCAGGCGGCCGGCCTCGGCGAGCCGGTAGAGCCGGTTGACGCCGGTCGTCGTCTCCTCGCTCACGCCGAGCAGCCCGTCGCGGATCCGGGTCAGGCGCCCGGAGTCCTCGGCGAGGGATTCGCGCAGCCGGGCGGCGAACACGCGCGCCTCGGCCGAGGCGTTCTCGCCGGGCTCGGGGACGCCGCCGGCCTGCTCGGCCTCGGCGCCCTCCATGACGAGCATCGTCGCGTCGCCGCCGTCGTCGAGGATGAGGTTCGCGCCCTCGGGGAAGCGGAAGATCTGGTCGGTGCACCACCAGTACTCCTCGAGCGTCTCGCCCTTCCAGGCGAACACGGGGACACCGGCGGGCTCCTCGACGGTGCCCGCGCCGACGACGACCGCGGCGGCGGCCTCGTCCTGGGTGGAGAAGATGTTGCACGAGGCCCAGCGGACGTCTGCACCGAGAGCGGTGAGCGTCTCGATGAGCACGGCCGTCTGCACCGTCATGTGGAGCGAGCCGGCGATCCGGGCGCCGCGCAGCGGCTGCTGCGCGCCGTACTCCTCGCGGAGGCTCATGAGTCCGGGCATCTCGCGTTCGGCGAGGCGGATCTGGTGGCGGCCTGCGGCGGCGAGGCTGATGTCGGCGATGCGGTGTTCGAGCACGAGTGTCCTAACGTCCGTGGGGTGTGCCACCAGTCTAGGGGCGATCCGTGCCCCTCACGAGTGCGAGGACGTCCGCGGTGAGCTCGGCGGTGCGGCCCGGGTCCGGGGTCTCGCAGTTGAACCGGACGAGCGGCTCGGTGTTCGAGGACCGGACGTTGCACCAGAAGTCCGCACCGGTGAGCGTGACCCCGTCGAGCTCGTCGACCTCGCCGGGACCGAACGCGCCGGCGCGGGCGGCGTCGCGGAACCGGGCGAGCGCGGCGGCCGGGTCGTCGACCGCGGAGTTGATCTCCCCGGATCCCGCATAGGGGTCGAGGTCGGCGAGCAGGGCGCTGAGCGTGCCGCCGCTCGCGGCGAGCGCGGCGATGACGTGGCAGGCGGCGAGCATGCCGCTGTCCGCGCCGTAGAAGTCGCGGAAGTAGAAGTGGGCGGAGTGCTCGCAGGCGAACACCGCGGAGTGCTCGCTCATCAGCCGTTTGATCCCGGAGTGCCCCACCGGGGTGCGGACCGGGACGCCGCCGGCGGCGACGATCTGCTCGGGCACCGCGCGCGAGGTGATGAGGTTGTGGAGCACGACCGGCGCGTCCTCCCCCGCTGCCCGGGCGCGGGCGATCTCGCGCCGGGCGACGAGGGCGCCGATCGCCGAGGCCGAGGTCGCCCGCCCGGTCTCGTCGATGACGAAGCAGCGGTCGGCGTCGCCGTCGAAGGCGAGGCCGAGATCGGCGCCGGTGGCGAGGACCTCGCGCCGGACGTCGACGAGGTTCGCCGGATCGAGCGGGTTGGCGGGGTGGTGCGGGAAGGTCCCGTCGAGCTCGGTGTACATGCCGCGCACGTCGAGCGGCAACGGAGCGGACGCGACTGCGGTGCCGAACACCTCGGGCAGGAGCTTGCCGGCCATCCCGCTGCCGCAGTCGGCGACGACGGAGAGGCGGCGCGGGAGGTCGAGGAGGCCGGTCTGCTCGCGGATCGCCTGCGCGTACCCGGCGGCGACGCGGGCGGCCGCGGCGGTGTCCGGGGCGGGCCCGGCCGGTGCGGGCACGGGTTCGGCGGGGGCGCGGACGGCCGCCTCGGCGATGTCCGCGAGACCCGTCGTGCGCGAGATGCCCGCGGCGCGGGGGCCGCACACCTTGACGCCGTTCCAGCCGCTCGGATTGTGGCTCGCGGTGACCATGAGCCCGGGCAGGCCGGTGCGCCCGGAGGCGAAATAGAGCTGATCGGTCGAGCACAGTCCGAGCAGCGTGGGCGTCGACCCCGCCGCGCTCACCCCGCGGGCGAGCGCCTGGGCGAAGCGGAGGGAGTCGGGGCGCATGTCCGCGCCGATGACGATGCCCTCGGCGGCGTGGAGCGCCGCCATCGTGCGCGCGGTGCCCCAGCCGAGGGCGAACAGCAGGTCGTCGTCGAGGTCGTCTCCGACCCGCCCGCGGAGGTCGTAGGCCTTGAGCGCGCGTGCGAGCCGGGAGGAGCGGTCGCTCATTCCTCGGGGTCCCCGACCACCCGCAGGTGACCATGGGTGCGCGCGTCGGCCGGGGGCGCGGCGGCGGGCTTGGGACGTGCGGCCTCGCGGACGGCGTCGGCGATCGCGAGGAGATCATCGCGGCTGCGCTCCGGCGGCTCCTCACCGGTGCCTAGCCGG
Source organism: Brevibacterium ihuae (assembly GCF_900184225.1). Lineage (NCBI taxonomy): Bacteria > Bacillati > Actinomycetota > Actinomycetes > Micrococcales > Brevibacteriaceae > Brevibacterium > Brevibacterium ihuae. The sequence continues at coordinate 1,038,318 of NZ_FXWZ01000002.1, forward strand.
ATGAGCTGCCATCCCTGCGGTGCGGTGAGCCGCTCGGCGTGGCGGCGGCAGAGGTCGTGGGCTCCGGGCTCGGCGCGCATCGCGAGCGGACCGATGACGACGCAGGCGTCGGCGTGGACGTACGTCAGCGTCCACGCGGCGCTGCTCGCGCAGTTCATCTTGGAACACAGTCTCACTCCGGGCACACCACGGGAGTCTAATACAATCGGCCCCATGTCCCGCTCCCCGTCACGCGACCGGCACGGCCGCGGAATGCGCCGGGAGCTGTTCTCCGCGCCGGTGCCCGCCGCCCGCACCCGGGCCGCCGATTTCGACCGGCTCGCCGCGCGCATCATGGAACGCGTGCGCAGCAGGGCGGCCGGTGAGCTCGACGCGGTGGTCCTCGCCGTCGACCGGGTCCCGCCGGCCACCGGCGAGGTCGAGCTCGGCCGCGTGTTCCCCGCCACGCCCGCCCGACCGGCGACGATCGTCGTCTACCGACTGCCGATCTCCTCTCGCTGCACCGAGCGCTCGGAGCTCGTCGATCTGCTCGGCCGGATCATCGGCGAGCAGGGCGGACTCCTGTGCGGGCGCTCCGCCTCCGAGCTCTGGCCGGGCGCAGGCGACTGAGCACCCGGCGTCAGGAGCCGATGCGGATGTCGCGGTAGCCGATCCCCGAGGGGGCCGACGGGACGACGAGGGCGCCGATGCCCGCTTCCCCGGACGCCATCGCGGCGCCGCGCACTGCGGTGCCGTCGGGGGTGTCGATGTGGAGCGCCATGACGTCCTCGCCGAACAGCGCATCGGGGGTGATGACGCTCGTGCGGTCGGGCGACAGGTCGACGGTCCGCGCCTCGGTGCTCGTCCCGTCCTCGCGCAGTCCACTGACCGTGAGCGTGCCGTCGGCCGCGCCGAGCACGACGCTCGTCTCCGGACCGCGCGGCAGCACGAGGAGCTGGCCGGCCCGCAGCGGTTCCACGGCGGGCACCTCCGCGAAGTCGCCGTCGGCGGGGAGCCGGGCACCCGCATGGACGGGGTCCTCCCCGGTGACGCGGACGACGCCGGCGGGCACATCGCCGAGCGGGACCTCGACGACGCCCCGGGCGGGGATCGCCGCGGAGCTCTCCGCGATGTCGACGGGCCCGTCGTGGCCGAGGTGCTCGATGCGCACCGTGGTCGCCGTGTCCCCCGGGTTGACGACGCGGAGAGCTGCGCTGCCGGCGGCGGCGAGCGGCACCTCGGCCTCGGTGGCCGCCGGGGCGGTCGGGGCCCCGTACTCGATCCCGAGGGAGGTCAGGCCGTCGCGCTCGATCTGCTGGAGCACGCTCGTCATGAGTCCGTCGGCGGCGCTGAGCTCGATCCCGAGGACCGGTTCGTCCGGTGCGAGGGCGCCGAGCAGCACGGCGCGCTGCTCGCCCGGCTGGAGACCGATCGTGTCCTCTCCCGCGGCGGTCACCGGTCCGTGCGCCCCGACGAGGCCGATGCGCACGGTGATCGGCGCCTGGGAGGGATTGCCGATGAGCAGCCGCACATCCGAACCGGGCCCGCCCGAGGCGGCGGTGAACACCGCTCTCGTCGTCGGCCGGACGCAGCTGAGCACCGCGAGCCCGGCGTAGTCCCCGTCCGGCGCCGCGACGGTCTGGCCGGCGGAGACGAGCGCGGGGCTCTCGTCCTCCGCGAGGCCGGTGACCCGCACCGGTGCCTCCGCCCGGTCGTCGCCGCTGACGAAGCCGGGCGAGGCGCCGACGGTGAAGTTCTCGGCGCCGTCGAGGGAGGCCGAGCTCAGGCCGGCGGCCCGGCGGGTCCCGTCGGGAGCGGAGATCGGTGCGGTGGCCGCCTGCACGGTGGCCGGGGGTGCGGGATCGGTGGAGAACTCGGCATCGGTGCCGGCCGCCTCCTCGGCGGTCTGCCAGGGTCCGGGGCACACGGACACGGTGTCGGAGGCGGGGAGGCGGATCTGGTCCGCGCCGCGCTCGACCGAACCGCCGGCGAGCGGCGCGAGGAATCCGGTGGTCGCGATGAGGACCCCGGGCACCGCGATCCCGGCGAAGGTGACGAGCGAGCGGAGATTGCGGCGGTCGATCATGCGTCGTCCTCGGTGTCGGCGGTTCCTCCGGCGGGGGCGGCGGCACGGGCGCGGCCGCGGCCGTCGGCCGTCCGACCCGGGGTCACCGCGCGGCTGCCGGCGGTGCGCACCCGGGTGTCGGAGCGGCCGAAGGGCAGGGCGGTGAGCACGGCGAGGGCGAGCACCGCGGCGCCGACGATGACGAGCGCGGTGTGGCCGGCCGTGCGGTCCTCGAGCGTGCCCGACCCGCCGGCGGCCGGCACGGCGTAGGAGGTGCGCCAGTCCGATCCGGGAGCGGGCTCGAGCGCCCCGCCGTCGAGGCGGGCGGAGGTGAGACCGGTGCGCTCGGCGAGGACGAGGGTGCGGCCCTCCGCACCGGCCGGGACGGTGAAGGCCCCGTCGCGGACCTCGACGGCCTCGACCGTGCCGTCCGGGGAGTGGAGGGAGGCGAAGGAGATCGGCGCCCCGTCGGGCTCGACCTGCCACAGCCGCCCCTGCGCGGAGTCGCCGAGCCGGGTGAGACCGGTCGACACCGCGAGGTCGCGGCCGAGCGACTCGTCCGCCGAGGCGCTGACGACGACGAAGCCGACCCCGAGGCTGCGCAGAGCGGGTCGCGCATCGGAGCCGTCCCCGGCCGTGAGGCTGCCGATCGCAGTGGCGAGCGCGGTGTCAGCGTCGTCGAGCGCGGCGGGACGGCGGTCGAACGGCCCGCCGGTGATCCGGGAGGCGTGGTGGAGGGCGGAGTCGGTGAGGACCGTCCCGGTGCCGGCGCCGGCGAGGGTGCCGTACAGCTGGCCGTCCCGGGTGTCGAGGACGAGGGTGCGCTGACCGAGCGGTCCGGTGGCGCGCTCGGTGGCGAAGGCGGGGAGCACCGGGTCGGCGGCGCGTCCGACGGCGAGTCCGCCGAGCAGCCCCTGGGCGGTGAAGACGCCGAGGACGAGGAGCGCGCTCGCGGGCACGAGCACCCGCAGGGTCACCGAGCGCAGGCGCGAGGCGCGGTCGGGGTCCGCCGGCCACAGGGCGCCCGCGGTGAGGCCGACGGCGCCGAGGCCCATGAGGACGAGCGAGTCGCCGGTGAACGAGGCGACGAGGCGGTCGGGAGTGAGGCCGGCCTCGAGGGCGGACTGGACGATCCCGCCGGCGAGGCCCGCGCAGTAGAGCGCGGTCGAGGCGAGGAGGAGGCCGAGCGAGTTCCGCACCCGGGTGAGCGCGAGCGCCCCGGCGACGAGGAGCGGGAGCATGAGTACCAGGAGGATCCACGGCGTCAGCCCGTCGGGGAGGAGCCGGTCGAGCAGCGCCGACTCCGGGCGGGAGGGGTATCCGAGCGCGAGCTGGTAGCTCACCGGCGTCGCATAGTCGAGGGCGCGGCCCGGATTCGCGAGGAGGACGTCGAGGTGGCGCAGAGCGCCCGGCAGCCACGGGAGGAGCAGCCCGAGGGTGGGCAGCACGGTCCATACGAGGCCGGGCCGGCGGAGCACGCCGAGGAGGACGAGCAGTCCGAGGAGCACGGGAGCGATGAGGAAGGGGCTGCCGGCGAGGACGACGGCGATCGCGAGTCCCGCACCGGCCGCGGCGGTCGCCCGTCGCAGGCGGACCGCGCGCTCGAGGGCCCAGCACGCGACCGGCGCGCACAGCCAGGCGAGGACCGTGCCGAACCGCCCCTCGAGCAGGGACACGAGGAGGGCCGGGGAGCACGCCCAGATGAGCGCGAGGACGCCGCGGATGCCCGCCGGCGGGGCGATCCGGCCCGCGCACAGGTACATGATGAGCGCGGACCCCGGCATCGCCGCGAACCACAGGACGCGGAGCAGCAGGTCGAGGTCGCCGAGGACGAGCAGGGACGCCAGTCCGAGCACGGTGAGCACGGGGTCGGCCGCATGCCCTTCGCCGAGCCCCACCCGGTCCACCGGGGTGAGGATCCGATCGAGCACGGCCGCGGGGCCGACGTCGACGCGCGGCAGCGCCCCGCCCACGAGCGCGCCGGGACCGACGAGCGAATGGAGCATGAGGCCCGAGGCGAGGAGGGTGGCGACGAGCACCGCGGTCAGCGGGTGGAGGAGCAGGCTGCGCCGTCCGGTGACCTCGAGGCGGGAGAAGCGGGCGACCTCGCCGCGGGTCTCGAGGCCTCCGCCGGTCCGCTCGTTCTCCGGGGCCGGCCGGTCGTCCTCGTCCCGGAGCTCGCGCCGGGCGATGTCGAGAGCGTGGCGGGTCGCATACATCACCGCCGAGGCGTCGCGCCCCGAGCGGGTGCGGCGCAGCCGGGCGGTCGCGCGGGAGTCCGCCGGGAGCGCCGCGAGCGCGCGGAGCGACCACAGGGCGCGGCGGGGGGCGTTGGCGAGGAGGTACCCGAGGGCGGCGAGCAGGGCGAGGCCGCCGAGCCGGAGCAGCGTCCAGGTGGCCTGCGTGCGCGGGGCGAGTGCGAGCCGGTACCGGTGCTCGTCGCGCAGCGCCTGCGCGCTGACGAGCGGGCGGGCCGAGGAGCGATAGGGGTGTGCCGCGGGCACGTGGACCGCGGCCGCGGGGACGAGTTCGACCCGCCGGCCGGCGGCGCGGATCCGGCGGCAGTACTCGATGCCCCGGTAGGCCGGGGCGAGCGCCGGGGAGGGGACCCCGATCGACCGGACGACCTCGGCGGGCACGAGGAGGCCGGGGACGTCGACGGCGAGGACGTCCTGGCGGCGGTCGTACTGGCCGGCATCGGTCTCCCCAGGGGCCACGGGATTGACCCGCAGACCCTCGGGGGTGGTGGTGACCCCGGCGGAGACGAGGGTCTGCCGACCGGGCTCACCGGTGGTCAGCGTCGGACCGACGGCCCCGAGCGACTCCGCGGAGTTGAGCGCCTCGATGAGGCGCGGCAGGGATTCGGGCCCCGGTCGCGCACCCGGGGTGAGGAACCAGACGTACTGCGCGCGGGCGAGGACGGGGGCGTCGGCCGCCTCGGCGTGCGTGCTGACCCCGGGCCGCGAACCGTCGGCCGACAGGGCGAGGAAGCCGCTGACATCGGCGAACTCCCGGCGCAGGGAGGCGAGCCACTCCGGCTCGACGGGTCCGTCGTCGAGATCGACGACGACGGTGACGGCAAAGCTCACACCACCTGCTTCTTCAGCCGGCGGCGCTCCCTTTCCGACAGTCCGCCCCAGATCCCGAATCGCTCGTCGTTCTCGAGCGCGTACTCGAGGCACTGCGTGCGCACCTCGCACGAGGCGCAGACCTTCTTCGCCTCGCGGGTCGAGCCGCCCTTCTCCGGGAAGAACGCCTCCGGATCGGTCTGGGCGCACAGCGCCTGGTCCTGCCACGAGAGGACGCCGTCCTCGACGTCGCCGAACAGCACCGACAGCGAGGACACCGCTGCCTGGGACTCGGAGTGCGTGGGCACGGGGCGCAGATCGGTGGGATCGAGCGAGAGCGGGTCCGGGACGAACGACGGCGCGGGCCGGGTCGGGTCGACGAACCAGTCCTCGGCGGTGCGCTCGGTCACCGACGGATAGTGCGGTGCCCGCCATTCCTCTGCATGGTGTCGCGCTTCTGTCACGAGTCCTCCCCTGACGTCGTTTCCCGGTCCGGACGGGCGGATGATGCCCGTCGTCGACCGCTTTCCCCTACAGGAATTACACGCGTGTCATTCCCGATTCGTCAACCCCGCGAGTGCTATGGACGGGCCCTGCGGTCTCGCTATTCGAACAGGCGTTCCCCGGCGGCGCGGAGTGATCCACTAGATGTGGGGTCGCGGCGCCATCGCAACCACAACCTGTGGTGAATCGATCGCATCGTCAACTTTCTCGGGTGATTCCCGCCGCACTGCGGCCGGTGGGCCCGCGGGCGCGGACGGCGAAATCCTGCGACGATGGGACCATGCGAATCACCGTCCTGCCGATCACCGACACGTCCATCGACATCGTCGCCGACGTGCTCGCCTTCTCCGCCGACCGCCCCGACGACCGCCTCACCGTCATCGCCTCGACATTCACCGACGTCACGGTCCACGGCCTCCGCTTCACCCCCGACATCGACGCCTGTCTGCTCCCCCCGGGCACGGCGCAGCCCGGTGGCGCGGTCGAGGAGCTCGCGGCCTATCACGTCGATGCGGAGTGGTTCCCGATGACGGAGGCGAGCCTCGCCGCCGCGGTCCTCCGCACCCGACTGCTCGCCCTCGGCTATCCGATGTCCCAGGTGGTGCAGGCGATGGCGAGCCGGTTCTCCCCGGGGTTCACGCTCCTGCCGGCGTCCGACGACTCCGTCGAGACGCTCGTCGTCGTCGAGCGCGAGGGCCAGGAGGAGGCGTGGCCGGCGCGCCGCTTCCGGGCGGTCCCCCCGCAGCCGGTGACCCGCGTCGTGCGCACCGGGCTCGACAGGGCCACTGCCGCCCCCGGGGTGCTCCGCGCGCTGCGGCAGACCGATGCGATCATCGTCCGCGCCGACGAGTACGCCGCACTCGACACCGTGCCCTTCCTCGAGCTCCCCGGAGTGCTCGACGCCCTCACCGGCACCCGGGCGACGGTGCTCGTGTCCGGCGGGGAGCATCTGCCCGACGACCTCCGCACCCGGCTCGGCGGCCGCCCGATCACCGGCGGCGTCGCCGAGGCGCTCGCGACGGTGGGCCCCGCGGCTCCGGCGGGCACCTCGGTCTGGGACCGGCCGTGAACCGGGAGGCCGGCCGGCCGGCGCCCTCGCGCCTCCTCACCGCCTACGCGGTGTCCGGGATCGAGCGGATCTCGCCGGGCAGCGACCTGTGCGCGACGCTGTGCGCCGCGATCGACCGCAACCGGATCGAGATCAAGGACGGCGACGTGCTCGTCGTCGCCTCGAAGGTCGTCGCGAAGGCCGAGGGCCGGCTGCGCGAGGCCGCCGATCGCCGGGCCTTCGAATCCCTCGTCGACGCCGCGACGGTGCGCCCGGTGGCCGCTCGGAGCTTCACCGCCGCGGACGGCCCCGCCGTCGTCACGGTGGCCCGCACCGCCGCCGGCACGGTGCAGGCCGCGGCCGGGCTCGACCGGTCGAACGCCGAGGGCGCCGTCGTGCTCCACCCGGCGGATCCCGACGCCTCTGCCGCCGCGCTGCGCCGCGGGTTCGAGAAGTGGTTCGGGGTCGCGCTCGCGGTCATCGTGTCCGACTCGACTTCGCGGCCGTGGCGGCGCGGGGTGTTCGACTTCGCACTCGGCTCCGCCGGACTCGCCGGCCTCGACTCCCAGCGGGGCGAGCCCGACGACTCCGGCCGGGTCCAGCTCGTCACCGAGCGGGCGGTCGCCGACGAGATCGCCGCGGCCGCCGACCTCGTCAAGGGTGCGGCCCGCGGACTTCCCCTCGCCGTGGTCCGCGGGGTCGGCGATCTGCTCGCCGATTCCGCCCCGGGCGCCCGTACGCTCAACCGCCCCGAGTCCGAGGACTGGTTCCGCACCGGGCACGTCGAAGCCGTGCACGCCGCGCTCGACGCCGCGGGCCTCGCCCATCCCCCGGCCTCGGCCTCGGGGGACGACGACGTGCTCACCCGGGTCTCGCGTGCGCTCGCCGCGGCCCGCGGACGGACCGGCCGGACGCCGGGTCAGGACCACTGGCGGCTCCGCGTCGACGGCGCGGGCTCGCGGATCCTCGTCCAGCGCAGCGGTGCGCAGATCCCGCCGGAGGAGGACGGCCATCCGCTCGTCGAGTCCGCGATCGGCCTCGGCGCCCTCGTCGAGCGCCTCCACACCACCCTCCACGCGGAGGGGCTGCGCGCCCGCGTCCGCTACGACTGGGCCGCCGACGGCGCGCCGCGCGGCGCCGCGCTCGCCATCGAACTCGAACTCGCACCCGACCGAGAGTAGGACCCCCGTGCACGATCTCGTCTCCGTCCTGTCCGCCCGTTCCGAGCCCGTCCTCGTGTCGCTGTCCGAGGACGGCGAGCGCCTCGAGCTCACCGGTGCGGTCCTCGCCAACTGGGTGTACAAGTCCGCCGGGCTCCTCGCGGAGCTCGAGCTCGGGCCCGACCGCGCGCTCGGCGTCGTGTGCCCGCCGCCGGGCGCCCTCCACTGGCGGGCCCTCGCCGCGATGATCGCCGCCTGGTCCCTCGGCTCCCCCGTCCACCTCCTCGTGCCGGGTTCGCCGGAGCCCGCGATGCCCTGGGTCGGACTGCGACCGGAGGCCTGTCCGGACGGCGACGCCGCGGAGGCAGTGGACGACGGCTCCGCCGAGGAGGTGCTCGTCTTCGCGACGGCGGCGCTCGCGCTGCGCTCGGAGGCCGGCCCGGGCTGCATCGACTTCATCTCCGCCGTGCGCGCCCATCCGGACGTCGCCGCGCTCGCTCCGCGCACCGCCTTCGAGCTCGTCGACACCGACGGACGGGCCGCCCCGGTGGTCATGCGCGATCCGGACGCGGACCTGCCGGCACCGGGGTCCCGGATCGTCCTCGCCGGGCTGCCCGTTGCGGCCGAGGTGCCCGCGCTGCTCGCCGCTCTGCGCACCGGCTCCCTCGTGCTCACCGACATCGTCGACCCGGAGCGCCGCGGTGCACGGGCCGGGTCCGAGGGTGCGATCCATGGCACAATCGGGGCATGGACAAAGTAGTTGCATCGGCCGCCGAGGCAGTCGCGGACATCCCGTCCGGCGCGCAGGTCGCGGTGGGCGGATTCGGACTCGTCGGGGTGCCGCAGGTCCTCATCGCAGCGCTGCGGGAGGCGGGCACCGGTGATCTCGAGGTCATCTCGAACAATGCCGGCGCCGGGGACTTCGGCCTCGGCATGCTGCTCAACACCAAGCAGATCCGCCGGATGATCGCCTCGTACGTCGGGGAGAGCAAGGAGTTCGCCCGTCAGTACCTCGAGGGCGAGCTCGAGGTCGAGCTCACCCCGCAGGGCACCCTGGCGGAGAAGCTCCGCGCCGGCGGTGCCGGGATCCCCGCGTTCTACACCATCACCGGCTCCGGCACCCAGGTCGCCGAGGGCGGGATGCCGTGGAAGTACGCCTCCGACGGCTCGGTCGAGATCGAGTCCCCGCCCAAGGACACGCGCGTGTTCGACACCTTCGGCGAGGAGAAGACCTACGTCCTCGAGGAGTCCCTCGCGCCGGACTTCGCGCTCGTCCGCGCGGCCGTGGGCGACCGGCACGGCAATCTCGTGTTCCACCGCTCGGCCCGGAACTTCAACCCGGCGGCCGCCCAGTCGGCCCGGATCACCATCGCCGAGGTCGAGAAGCTCGTCGAGCCCGGGGAGATCGACCCCGACGACATCCACCTGCCCGGCGTGTTCGTCCACCGCGTGGTCGAGCTCACCGCGGAGCAGGCCGTGGACAAGACCATCGAGAAGCGCACCGTGAGGGAGGCCTGAGATGGCACTGACCCGCAACCAGATGGCCGCGCGTGCGGCCGCCGAGCTCGCCGACGGCTCCTACGTCAACCTCGGTATCGGCCTGCCCACGCTCGTCCCGAACCACGTTCCCGACGGCGTGCACCTCGTGCTCCAGTCGGAGAACGGGATCCTCGGCGTCGGCCCCTATCCCACCGACGATGAGGTCGACGCCGACCTCATCAACGCCGGGAAGGAGACGGTGACCGTGCTGCCCGGCGCGAGCTTCTTCGACTCCGCGACGAGCTTCGGGATGATCCGCGGCGGGAAGATCGACGCCGCGATCCTCGGCGCGATGCAGGTCGCCTCGAACGGCGACATCGCGAACTGGATGATCCCGGGCAAGATGGTCAAGGGCATGGGCGGGGCGATGGACCTCGTCCACGGCGCCCGGAAGGTCATCGTCGTCATGGAGCACGTCGCCCGCGACGGCTCCCCCAAGCTCCTCGCGACCTGCCTGCTGCCGCTCACCGGCAAGGGCGTGGTCGAGCGGATCGTCACCGACCTCGCGGTCCTCGACGTCACCGAGGAGGGGTTCCGCCTCGTCGAGCGCGCACCGGGGGTCACGGTCGAGGAGATCGTCGAGAAGACCGGCGCCCCGCTCGAGGTCGAGGGGGACATCCCGGAGATGAGCATCCCGGCCGGGGTGGAGTGAGCAGCACCGGCGTGGAGTGAGCAGAGCCTCAGACGAGCGAGCGGCACCGGTGATCCGGTGCCGCTCTCTCATGCCTCGCTCCGGGTCCTGCGCCCCGGTTCAGATCCGCCGTGCGGCGAGAAGCACCGCGCGGGCCGCGTTCACCGCCGCCCTCCCGCGCCCGCCGCCCCGGCGCTCGGCCGGGCGGCCGTCGCGTCCTCGGCGCCGGTGGGCAGACCGGTGGTCGCGATGAACAGCGCGCCGTCCCCGCTCACGTGCGGGAGCGGCTCGTCGGCGCCGACGAAGACGGCGTCCCCGGAGGAGAGCTCGGCAGCCTCCTCCCCGCTGCGGACGGCGAAGCCGCCGGCGGTGCAGAGGAGGATCGCCGCGCCGCTGCGCACGATCGGCCGGTCGACCGCGGAATCGATCCGCTGGAGAGCGAAGTCGTCCGTCGCCCCGCGCACGACCCCGGCGGAATCCGGCTGCGCGCGCTGCGGGGCGACGGTGTCGTAGCGGACGACGACGTCGAGCTCGGAGAGGTCGATGTGCTTGTTCGTGAGACCGCCCCGGAGCACGTTGTCCGAGGAGGCCATGATCTCGACCCCGAGTCCGCCGAGGTAGGCATGGAGCACCCCGGCGTCGAGCGCGAGCGATTCGCCGGCGGCCAGGTGCAGCCGGCGGAGCATGACGGCGACGAGCGCACCGGGGTCGGCCGGGAAGTCGGCGACGACCTCGCGCAGCGTCACCAGCGGGTCGACCGCGGAGCCGGCGCACGAGGGATCGTCGGCCGGCACCTCGGGCACGGAGAGGGCGGCGAGGCGGTCGGCGAGCGGGCCGTAGTCCTCCCCCTGCCCGAGCACGAGGTCGGTCGCGGCGCGCAGCGCATTGGCCTCGTCCCCGTCGGCGAGCGCGGCGTCCCAGGCGTCGACGAGCGCGGTGTCACCGGCCGCGCAGACGGAGCGGAGACGGTCGAGGGTGGCACGGATCGCAGGGATCGGCCGGAACCCGCACAGGGCGTGGAACTCGCCGAGCGCGTGGATGAGCTCGGGCTTGTGCCACGAGTCGCGGTAGCTCCGGTGGGGCGCGTCGAGCGGCACCCCGGCCTCGTCCTCCCGGGCGAACCCGGCGATCGCCTGCTCGCGGGAGGGATGCGCCTGGATCGACAGCGCCGTGCGCGCGGAGAGGATCTTGAGGAGGAACGGCAGCCGTTCGCCGTAGGCCTCGACCGAGGCCGCGCCGAGCCGTTCGGCGGGGGCGCGGGCGATCCACTCCTGCAGGTCGGTGTCGGCGATCCGCGACGGGGCTCCCGGATGGGCGCCGATCCACAGCTCCGCCGCCGGTGTGCCGTCCGGGCGGAGACCGAGGATCTCCGGGATCCCCGTGGGGCTCCCCCAGTCGTAGTCGCGCACCGTGCTGCTGAGGACATGCATGCCGTCGTTCCCGTCTGTCTCGCCGTTGTCGATCGCCAGCCTAGGGCAGGTGCCGCGCAGAACCGAAAACCGTCGGCCCCCGCTCCCGGCCCCGTGACCACGCCCGGGCGTCGACACGGAAGTGCGCGGTCGTCGACCGCGAACGTGCCCAGGGCCGGGCCCCGTGAAACAGCAATTTCCGGAGGATTCGTTCTCAGAATCCTCCGGAAATTGCCGGTTCAGGTTCAGATCACGCGGACGAACACCGCGCCCCGCTTGAGCATCCAGTCGTAGCTGCGCTTGCTCGTGTTGGTGCGGGTCGACCCCGCGTCGTACATCTGGCCCTTGGTCTCGGACACGATCCCGAGGTGGCCGGGGATCCAGATGAGGTCGCCGGGCTTCGCCTTCGAGGCCGGGATCACTTCCCCTGCCGCCTTCTGCGCCCCGGAGGAGCGCGGCAGCTTGATCCCGTTCTGCGCGTAGACGTACTGCACGTAGCCCGAGCAGTCCCAGCCGGTGCGCGGCGAGGTCCCGCCCCACCGGTACTTCACGCCGAGGTGCTTCTTGGCCGTCTTGATGACCGCGTCGCGCTTCTCCTTGTCGAGCTGCTCGGCGCTCTTCTTGGGCTTCTCCTTCTTCGGCTCGTCCTTCTTGGACTCGTCCTTCTTGGGAGTCTCCTTCTTCGGAGCCTCCTTCTTGGGCTCCTCCTGCTTCGGAGTCTCCTTCTTCGGCTCCTCCGTCTTCGGCTGCTCACTCGGAGCCGGTGCCGGAGACGGAGTCTGCGAGGGTGCCGGCGACTGCTCGGTCTCCGGATCTGCTGAACCTTCCCCGGGTCCAGCAGGCCCGGAGCCGGGCTCCGCGGACTCGTCGTCCGCGGAGCCGGGCCGGGACGCGTTGAGATCGCGCGTCCCTCCGGAGATCTCGCCGCGCGGTGAGAACTCCGTCACCCCGTAGCCTTCGGCCCAGACCAGTCGGGCCCCTTCGTAGAGCTGCTCGCACCGGCCGTCGGAGCACTGCGGTGCGGACTTCGGGTAGCCGATGTGGCCGTTCTCGTAGCCCTTCTGGGCCCAGTAGCCCTGGAGCACGCCCCAGGTCGGCTGGGCGCCGGACTTCGACGACCAGTGCATCGAGCCGCCCTGGAACTTCTGGAACGCGCCGCCGCCCTTGAGGCCGCCCTGCTCCCCGGTGACGGGGAGGCCGAGCTTGGTGCGGGTGGCGCCGTTCCAGGCCGAGGCGATCGCGCCGGTGATGACGCGCGGGCCGGTGGCCTTCGACCACGTGATGTAGCCGCGCTCGTAGTTCTTGACCTTGCCGCCTGCGAGGTCCCATTCCTGCGAGGTGGGCTTGCCGAGGACCTTCTCCTTGCCCTCGTAGTGCGTGTCGATCGCGCTCTTCTTGGGCGCGGGCTTCGGGGTCTCCTTCTCGGGAGACGCCGGGGCCCCGCCCTGCTGGAGCTTCTCGATGTCCTTGCGCATGCTGCCGAACTTCGAGTAGAAGGCCGCTCCCGGGCACGAGGTGGAGCCGAGGTCGCGGTGTCCGACGACGGCCGGGATGCTCCGGCCGCCCACGGTGGCGCGGTCCTTGACGGACACGCCGCTGCCCGAGAGCTTCCACGCGATCGCGTGGTTGACGGCGTTGATCGCCGCCTGCGGCGGGGCCGACTTCCCGTAGGAGCCCATGACGGAGATGCCGAAGGTCCCGGTGTTGTAGCCGGCCACGTGGGCGCCGATCACCGCGCGGTCGATGCCGCCGGCGCGGCCCTCCCAGAGGCGGCCGTACTTGTCGACGAGGACGTTGTAGCCCACGTCGGACCAGCCGCGGCCCTTGGTGTGGAAGCTGTAGATGCCGCGCAGGATGCCGGGCACGTCGCCGGCGCTGTAGCTGTTCGAGCCGGCGGTGTGGTGGACGACGGCGGCGCGGACCTTGGGTGCGTAGGACGCCTTGCCCTTGCGCAGGCGCTCGTTGGCGCCCCACGACTTGCGCGAGCCGATCTTGGGCTGCGAGACCTTCTTCACCGCGACGGTCTGCGCGGTGGCCGAACCGGGCGCTGCGGTCGCGGGGACCGCGGCGGCCGGCTGCGCGGCGTAGCCCTCGGCTCCGGCGGCGGCGCCCTCGGCGGCCGCCTCGTCCGATGCCTCGGCGCCCGGTGCCGGTGCGGCGACCGGGGCGTTCTGCTCGACGGCCTGCTGGTCGGCGGCGGAGTGCTTGGGGTCGATGACGAGCAGGCGCGCGTCGTCGGGAGCGGCGTCGCCGAGCACACGCATCTGCACCTCGCTCGCGCCGCTCACGACGAACGGCTCGGTGCCGGGGGTGCCCTCGCCGACGACGTCCTCCTCGAGCTCGTCCCAGGCGGACCAGCCCTCGCCGGTCCGGATGCGGACCTCGATGGTGACCTCGGTCTCGGTGTCGTAGGTGACGCCGACGACGGAGGACCGGGACTCGGGCACCTCGAGGACGTCGGAGATCGCGGCGATGTTCACGCCGTCCTCGGTCTTCTCGCGGACGCCGCCGGACATGTCCGGGGTCTCCGTGGGTGCCGGGGAGGTCTCCTCGGTCGGCGCGGGGGCCGCTCCGCTCGGGGTGCTCGACTCCGATTCCTGCAGCGAGACCGGCGAGATCGCCGTGCTGCCGGAGCCGAAGGTACCGAGCGGGGCCATGCCGAGCGCGTTCACGGCGCTCGGGGACCGCAGGAGGTTCGGCAGGTTGGTCGTGCTCGAGTTGGTGACCTGTGTGGTGACGGGCGACGACTCGCGCGCACCGGGCGCATCGAGACCGTCCTCGCTCACCTCGGTGAGCGCGTGTTCGTCGATGGTCGGTGTGACGGTGGCGGATCCTGCGGCAGCGGCGGGGACGGTCAACCCGAGGGTCGAGACCATCACCGCGGATGCGCACGATGCCACGATGGGCAGTGCAATTCTCATCGTTTCAGCCTTTTCGAGGAAGTCAGGGAAGAGAGGCTTCACGAGATGAACTCGTCATTGGAAGGATGACGAATCAGCTCAACATCTCAGAATTGTTACACACTTTTCGGCGTGTCGGACTGGATTTTTCGACGTCGAGCGGAGTTACACGGATGTCGTTCCGCGAGATCTCGCGGCGACACGCGGCTGAAAGTTTTTCGAGGAATCCGGGAGGAAACCTCAAGAATGCCGCGAAATCCTCACGGCACGTAACAGATGGCCCGGTCCTTCTCCTCGCCCTCGCCCTCGGCCGGGGCGGCCGCGGCGGCGACCTCCGGCACGGCTCCGGCGGCGGCTCCGGCACCTGCCGGGGCGGCGCCGGCGGCGAGCACGCTCGGCCCGTCCGGGGAGGCGGCGCGCGCCTCGGCGGGTTCGAGCGCACTCTGCACGATCGCGTGCACGGCGTCGAAATCCGGGTCGGAGGGGACGACCTCGGGCGGGGTGAGATTCACCGAGCGGATGTCCTGCGACTTCGTTTTGAGCGCTAGGTCGACGAACCGGTCGACCTGGATCTGCGGGATGTCGGTGGACACGACGTCGGGGGCGGCCCCGGCGATCGCCTGATAGCGGGTGAGCACGGTGGCCGGATCGAGCTGGGCGATCATCGCCTCCTGGACGCAGCGCTGGCGGACCATGCGCTCGTAGTCGCTCGCGAACTCGCGCGAGCGGGCGTACCAGAGGGCGTGGAAGCCGTCGAGATGGAGCTCCCCCGGCTCGATCCACCCGCGCACCGGGCCGTGCTCCCCCGTCGTCTTGTCGACCGGGGAGGAGATCGGGACCCGCTTGCCCGACACGAGGGAGATCCCGCCCATCGCGTCGATGAGGCTCTCGAACCCGGTGAGGTCGATCATCGCGTAGTAGTGGACCTCGACCCCGGTGACCCCGCTGATCGCGTCCTTCATCGCCTGCGCGCCCGCCGGCGCCCGGCCGTCGAAGCTCTCCGCGTTCTCCTCGCCGAGCTGGTAGACGGCATTGAGCAGGCACTCGTCGCCGCACGCGTAGCCGTGCGGGTACTCGGCACGGAGCGGGGAGTCCTCGGCGAAGGGGACGTTCTGCATGTTGCGGGGCAGTCCGATGATCACCGACTCCCCCGTCCGCGCATCGATCGACACGAGCGAGATGCTGTCGGGCCGGATCCCCTGCCGCCCCTTGCCCGCATCGGTGCCGAGCAGGGCGATGTTGAAGCGGCCGTCGGTGGGCCGCTGGCCGAGCCCGCCGGCGAAGATCTCGCTGATGAGCTGGCGCTGGCTGTTGAGCGTCGCGGTGCCCCACGCCAGTCCGCCGCCGACGACGAGCACGCTCACCAGCCCGGCGGACAGGACGCCCAGCCGGGTCCGCGGGGACAGCCCGACCGGTCGGATCCGGCGCACGGTGTCGACGAGGGCGACGATCCATACGACGCCGAGGACGATCGCCCACAGGGTGAGGACCGTGAGGATGACCGGGTTCGTCGCCACGGTGAGGATGAGCTGCCGCCGCACGAGGGCGGCGAGGCCGAGGAGGAGGACGAGCGCGAGCGTGGCGAGCGAGAGCCCGAGGGCGAACCGGCCGAAGCGCCGCACCCCGAACAGCGACTGCACGCTGCCGGGCAGGAGCACCGTGCACACGAGCAGGATCCAGCCCCGGACGTCGCGGGTGTCCTGGTCCGCGTACTGGGGGAAGCGGATCGGATCGGTGTACTTCGGGATGCGGGGCATGCTCACCTGTCGGATCTCGTCGGCGCGGGCGCGGTCTCTCCCGGGGAGAGCGGCTCAGGCGAGGAGCTTGCGCCCCATGACGAGGCGCTGCACCTGGTTCGTGCCCTCGTAGATCTGGGTGATCTTCGCGTCGCGCATCATCCGCTCGACCGGGTGGTCCTGCACGTATCCCGCACCTCCGAGGAGCTGCACCGCGTCGGTGGTGATCTCCATCGCGACGTCGGAGGCGAAGGCCTTCGCGGCCGCACCGAAGAACCCGAGGTCGGGATCGCTGCGCTCGCTCTTCGCGGCGGCGGTGTAGGTCAGCTGGCGGGCGGCCTCGAGCTTCATCCCCATGTCGGCGACCATGAACTGGATCGCCTGGAAGTCGGCGATCGACTTGCCGAACTGCTTGCGCTCCTTGATGTAGCCGATCGCGTAGTCGAGCGCGCCCTGGGCGATGCCGACGGCCTGCGCGGCGATCGTCACCCGGGTGTGGTCGAGGGTGGCGAGCGCGATCTTGAGGCCGGCGCCGACCTCGCCGACGATCCGGTCGCCGGGGATCCGGCAGTTCTCGAAGAACAGCTCCCGGGTGGGGCTGCCCTTGATCCCGAGCTTGCGCTCCTTCTCGCCGAAGGAGAAGCCCTCGTCGGACTTCTCGACGACGAACGCGGAGATGTTGCGGCCGCGCGGCCCGTCCGGATCGGTCACCGCCATGACGGTGTAGAACTCGCTCTCCCCGGCGTTGGTGATCCAGGTCTTGACCCCGTTGAGCACCCAGTCGTCCCCGTCGCGCACCGCGCGGGTCCGCATGCCCGCGGTGTCGGAGCCGGCCTCCCGCTCGGACAGGCCGTAGGAGAAGCCGCACTCCCCCGAGGCCACCCGCGGGAAGTACTTCTGCTTGATCTCCTCGCTGCCGCCGAGCTGCACCGGCATCGAGCCGAGCTTGTTCACCGCGGGGATGAGGGAGGACGAGGCGCAGCCGCGGGCGACCTCCTCGATGACGATCGCGGTCGCGAGCGCGTCCGCGCCGACCCCGCCGTACTCCTCGGGGATGTGCGGGGCGAAGAAGTCGGTGGCGACGAGCGCATCGTGCGCCTCGCGCGGATAGCGCGCCTCGGCGTCGACCTCGGCGGCGAACGGGGCGATCCGGTCGTCGACCACGGAGCGGACTGCGCGGCGCAGCTCCTCGTGGTCCTCGCTGAGCTGGTAGAGATCGAACATGCTGCTCCTTCGCACGGGTAGTGTCAGTTTTGCCGGCGCCGGTCCGCGAGGGCGCGGCCCTTCGCTTCGGCGACGGCACGGAGGTTCTCACGATAGTCGTCGAGGGCCGCGCGGATGCGCTGCGCCTCGGGATCCCGGCCGGTTCCCAGGATTCTCGCCGCCAGCAGTCCGGCGTTCTTCGCCCCGCCGATCGACACCGTGGCCACGGGCACCCCGCCGGGCATCTGGACGATCGACAGCAGGGAGTCCATGCCGTCGAGGTGGGCGAGCGGCACGGGCACGCCGATGACCGGCAGGGAGGTCACCGAGGCGATCATACCGGGCAGGTGCGCCGCTCCCCCGGCTCCGGCGATGACGACCGCGAGTCCGCGGTCGGCGGCCGAAGCGCCCCATTCGATCATGTCGTGGGGCATGCGGTGGGCGGACACGACCTCCGCCGAGCACGGGATCCCGAGCTCGTCGAGGACCTCGGCGGCGGCGGCCATGGTGGGCCAGTCGGAGTCGGATCCCATGACGATGCCGACGACAGGGGTGATCATGCTGTGTCCTCGCGATCGGGGTGCGGGTTCGTGTCGGTGCCGGCGATGAAGTCCGCGGCGTGCCGGGCCCGGGCGAGAACGGAGTCCGCGTTGTCGCCGGAGACGTTGACGTGGCCGAGCTTGCGGCCGGGGCGCACGGACTTGCCGTACATGTGGACCTTGGCCTGCGGGTCGTGGGCGAGCACGTGGAAATAGGCCCGGTAGAGATCCTCCTGGTCCGCGCCGAGCACGTTGACCATCGCGGTGGCCGCGGTGCGCGCGCTCGGATCGCCGAGCGGCAGGTCGAGCACCGCCCGCAGATGCTGCTCGAACTGCGAGGTCACCGAGCCGTCCTGCGTCCAGTGACCGGTGTTGTGCGGTCGCATCGCGAGCTCGTTGACGCGGTACCCGTCCGGGGTCTCGAACATCTCCATCGCCATGACGCCGGTGACGCCGAGGGCGCCGGCGACGGTGAGGACGTCGGCGGTGATGCGCCGGGCGAGCTCCGGGTCGAGGCCCGGCGCGGGCGCCACGGCCTCCTTGCACACGCCGTCCTGCTGGTAGGTCGCGACGACCGGCCACACCGCGGTCTGCCCCATCGGCGAGCGCGCGACCATGACGGCGAGCTCACGGCTGAAGTCGACCTTCTCCTCGGCGAGCAGCGCGGGATGCGCGGCGAGCCACTCCTCGGCCTCGGCGCCGCTGCTGACGACGCGCACGCCGTGGCCGTCGTAGCCGCCCCGCGGGGTCTTGAGGACGACGGGGAATCCCACCTCGGCGCCGAACCGGTCGAGGTCGGCCGGGGAGGTGATCTCGGCCCACCGGGGGTTGGGCAGTCCGAGCGTATCCATCCGGCGCCGCATGACGATTTTGTCCTGGGCGTGGATGAGGGCGTCGGGGCCGGGGTGGACCGCGTGCCCGGCCGCCTGGAGCGCTCGGAGGTGCTCGGGCGGCACGTGCTCGTGGTCGAAGGTGATGACGTCGACCTCGGCGGCGAACGCCTCGAGCGCGGCGAGGTCGGTGTGGTCGCCGACGGTGACGCGGCCGGCGACCTGGGCTGCGGACGAGTCGGCGGACTCGGCGAGGACATGGAAGCCGACGCCGAGCGCCTCTGCTGCGGGGGCCATCATGCGGGCCAGCTGGCCGCCGCCGATGACGCCGATCACGGGAAAACTCACCTCTCCACTCTACCGAGTCCGACCCCGCCCGTCCGCCGCGCACCGCCCGGCGCGCCGCCGCGGCCCGCGGAGGTCCCGGTCGGTGCCCGTGGGAGCTCCCGGCGGGCACCCGCGCCGCCCGCACCGCACGCGGAACCGGCCGGGTGCCGGGTCCGGCGCCCACCGGGATGTCTCGGCATTCGCCCAGGTGCGGTCCGGTACCGTGGAGCGGGGACTTCACCCGCGGTGCCGCCCGGCGCCGCCGGTCGCCCCATCACTGACGGACGACGGACGGGCGAGGCATGCGACTGCGCAAGGAAGCCGTGCGTGTCGCCAAGTTCTCCCTCGTCGGCGGCATCGCCTTCGTCATCGACTTCACGCTGTTCAACGTGCTCCGGCTCGAGGCCGTGGGGATCGGCCCGCTGTGGGCCAAGGTCATCTCCGTCACCGCCGCGACCACGGTGAGCTGGCTCGGCTCGCGGTACTGGACCTTCAAGGACGGGCGGAACCGCTCCGCTGGCCGCGAGGCGCTGTGGTTCTTCCTCGTCAACGCCGGCGGGCTGCTCATCGCGATGGCGTGCCTGTGGTTCTCCCACTACGTCCTCGGATTCCGCTCCGCTCTCGCCGACAACATCTCCGCCAACGTCATCGGGGTCGGGCTCGGCAACATCTTCCGCTACCTCATGTACCGCACGGTGATCTACCGGGTGACCCCGCGCAGGCCGGCGCAGCGCCGTGAGGTGCTCTCCTTCGAGGAGGACTGAGCACTCGCCTCCGAGCAGGGCCGAGCGCCCCGTCCGCGGCGAGGCCGACCCGTCCGAGGAGAGCCGAGCGCTCTCCTCCGAGGCGTACCGGGCTCAGCCGCGCAGCCGCAGGAGCGGGATGTCGAGCTCGCGCTCGGTGATCCCGCCGTGATGTCCCACGAGCGCGAGCGCGGCCGGGGAGTCGTGGGCGGAGTCGACGATCCCGAACCCGTCGTCGCACACGACGAGGAGATCCCCGATCCGCTCCCGGTTGGCCGAGCGCACCGGCCCGAAGAACCCCTGGGCGATCGCGTCGCCCCGGGTGAGGACGAGCGCTCGGTCCCCCACCGCGCTGCGATAGGCCGCGCACACCTCGTCCTGCGCGCCGGGTTCGGTGTAGAGGTGCACCGCCCGCGGCTCGCCGCCCACCGCGCGGACTCCGGAGCGCAGGTCGGGCTCGTCGGCGAGGTCGATGCGGGCGCCGTGCGGCACGTCGACCATGCCGTGGTCGGCGGTGACGAGGAGTTCGACGTCGGGCGGCAGCGCGGAGGCGAGCTCGGAGAGCTGCCCGTCGAGGTGCTCGAGCTCCTCGAGCCACTCCCACGAGTCGACCCCGTGGACGTGCCCGGTCCGGTCGAGGGCACCCCAGTAGAGGTAGACGAGGCGCCGGCCGGGCCGGCGCACCTCCTCGCGGGCATGGGCGATGCGCTCGGCCAGCGTCTGCGAGCCGCGGAAGCGTCCGCCGCGGAGCGAGGCCTGGTTGAGCCCGCGGCCGGCGAACTTGGGCTCCCCCAGGCTGACGACGTCGACCTCGGCCGCGGCGAGCCGCTCGAACAGCGTCGCGTCGGGCACCCAGGCCTCCGGGTCGACCTCGGGGTCCCAGGTGAGCTGGTTGAAGACGACGTCGCGCGACGGGTCGAGCAGCCGGTACCCCATGACCCCGTGCGCCCCGGGGAGCATGCCGGTGCCGAGCGAGGACAGCGAGTTCGCGGTGGTCGAGGGGAATCCCGCGCTCAGCGTCCCGGCACCGGACAGCAGCCCGCGGAGGAACGGCGCGTGGGCCGCGCGGTCGCGCAGCAGACGGGACCCCATCCCGTCGATGAGCACGACGACGGCGACCCGCGCCTCGGTGTCGAGGCCGAGGCGCGCGGCCCGGGAGCGCGCGCCGTCGTCGAGGATCCCGCCCGCCCCGAGCGCGATCGCGGCCGCGGGGACGAGGTCGGAGAGCAGCGCGGCGGAGGCGTAGTCGGGAGGCGCCGTGCGCATGTCAGGCGGTCGCCCGACGAGCGGCGAAGACGGCGCGGCGGAGGCGGTGGACGAAGTCCTCGGCGCGGTCGACCGCGTCCTGGCCCTCGGCCTGCGCGGACACGCGCAGGGTGACGTCCTCGGAGAACAGGGAGCCGCCGGTGCCGTGGTCGCCCTCGCAGTCGGGGTCGCCGCACGTCTCCGGATAGGTCTCGATGCGGCGCACCGCTCCCCAGCCCAGGGTGATCGCGACCTCGACCGGACGATCGGAGGGGCGGTAGTCCGCGGGGTCCTCGAAGGTGCGGCTGACGAGCACGGTGCGCAGCGCCTCGAGCGGGATGTCCTCGGTCGAGGTCACGCCGCGCGGCCGGCGCCCCGGAACGGGATCCGGCTCGTCGTCGACGTGGGCGAGGATGAGCCGGGTGGGCGTGACGAGGAACGCGGTGACGTGCCGGTGGATCGCATCGAGATCGACATGGGTGTCCATGTGCACGAAGTGGCTGAGGATGTCCTCGCCGAAGAGCGATTCGATGAGCATGCTGCCGGTGAGCTGCGGGTAGTACCCGGCCGCCTGGAGGTCGGTGGCGAGCGTTTTCGGAAGTGCCATGGACACCATTGTGCCGCAGGGCGCGGACACGGCCGATTCGCGGCCGGCAGGGGTGACCGGGACCGCCGCGGTCACTATGCTGGGCCCATGGAACCCTATCCTTCGTATTGGGAAGCCGATGTGGTGCTGCGCGACGGGGCGACGGCGCACGTGCGACCGATCCGCCCCTCCGATGCCGACGGCATCCAGGAGATGCACAGCAGGCAGTCCCCGGAGTCGATCTACCTGCGCTTCTTCGCGCCGCTGCCGGTGCTCCCGCAGAAGGACCTCGACCGGTTCGTTCACGTCGACCATCACGACCGGGTGGCGTTCGTCATGACGATCGGCGAGGAGATCATCGGCGTCGCCCGCTACGACCGGATCGACGACACCGCCGCCGAGGTCGCGTTCAACATCGCCGACGCGCACCAGGGCCGCGGCATCGGCTCGATCTTCCTCGAGCACCTCGCCGCGGCGGCGCGGGAGCGCGGGTTCGAGGTCTTCACCGCC
Source organism: Brevibacterium ihuae (assembly GCF_900184225.1). Classification (NCBI taxonomy): domain Bacteria; kingdom Bacillati; phylum Actinomycetota; class Actinomycetes; order Micrococcales; family Brevibacteriaceae; genus Brevibacterium; species Brevibacterium ihuae. Next base: position 1,060,340 of record NZ_FXWZ01000002.1, read on the forward strand.
GAGGTCCTGCCCCAGAACCGCTCGATGCTCCAGGTGTTCGCCGCCGCCGGCTACGAGGTCTCCCGCGAGTTCGATGACGGCGTCGTCGCCGTCCGCTTCGAGATCGACCCCACGGAGAAGTCGATCCAGGTGCAGGAGTCGCGCGAGCACCGCGCGGAGGCGAAGAGCGTCCGGTCGATCCTCCACCCGGGCTCGGTCGTCGTCATCGGCGCGAGCCGCAAGCGCAACTCGACCGGCAACCTCCTGCTCCGCAACCTCACCGCCGCCCGCTTCGCCGGGGACATCACCGTCGTCCACCCGGAGGCGGAGTCGGTCGCCGGGTTCCCCACCGTGCCCTCGCTCGATGCGGTGTCCGAGCCGATCGACCTCGCGGTCATCGCGGTGCCCGCGGAATCGTGCACCGAGGTCGTGCGCGACTGCGCGGCCCACGGGGTGAAGTCCGTCGTCGTCATCTCCTCGGGATTCGCCGAGACCGGCGAGCACGGCCTCGAGCTCCAGCGCGAGATGGTCGCCACCGCCCGTTCGCACGGCATGCGCGTGGTCGGCCCGAACTCGTTCGGCCTCGCCAACACCGCGCCCGAGGTCTCGCTCAACGCCTCGCTCGCACCCTTCCTCCCCGACGCCGGCACCCTGGGCCTGTTCAGCCAGTCGGGAGCGCTCGGCACCGCGCTCCTCGCCGCGGCGAAGACCCGCGGCCTGGGCATCTCGACGTTCGTCTCCGCGGGCAACCGCGCCGACCTCTCCGGCAACGACCTCCTCCAGTACTGGGAGGAGGATCCGGCGACCTCGACCGTCGGCCTCTACCTCGAGTCGATCGGCAATCCGCGCAAGTTCTCCCGGATCGCGCGGCGCGTGTCCCGCGTCAAGCCGGTCATCGTCATCAAGTCCGCCTTCACGGGGCGCGAGCTCCCCCCGGGCCACCAGGTGCGGGTGTCGAGCCTGTCGGCGACCGCGCTCGACCAGGTGCTGTCCCAGGCGGGCGTGATCCGCGCCGACACCATCCATCAGCTCTTCGACGTCGCACAGGTGTTCTCCACCCAGCCGCTGCCCGACGGCCGGCGGGTCGGCGTGGTCGGCAACTCCGCCGCCCTGTCGACGCTCATCGTCCAACGCGCCCGCTCCGAGGGGCTGCGGATCGACACCGCCCCGGTGTCGCTCCACCCGGAGGTCCAGGCCGAGGAGTTCGCCGCCGCGCTCCGGGACATGTACGCCGACCCCGCGGTCGACTCGGTGGTCGTGACCTTCGCCCCGTCCGCCGGCGCGGAGGAGCGCGAGATCGCCGCCGTCCTCGCCGACGAGGCCGCCCGCTCGGGGAAGACCACGGTCGCGTGCTTCCTCGGCGTCCACGGCGTCCAGGACGGGCTCACCGCCTACACCCGGACCGAGGACGGCTCCCGGCAGGCCCACACCGTGCCGAGCTACCTGGGACCCGAGGACGCCGTGTGGTCCCTCGCCCGGGCCACGGAGTACGCGATGTGGCGGAAGTCCGACCACGGCCGCTTCCCCGAGCTCGACACCGTCGACTCCCGGGCGGCCCGGGCGATCATCGAGCGCAATCTCGAGGGGGTCGAACCGGGCGAGACCGTGCTCCTCGAGCGCGACGACACCCGGGCGCTGCTCGGGGCCTACGGCCTCGAGTTCCTCCCCTACATCACCACGCACACCGTCGACGAGGCGCTCGCCGCGGCGGACACCCTCGGCTATCCGGTCGCGGTCAAGGCCGTGAACAAGCGGCTGCGCCACCGGATGGAGCTCGGCGGGGTGCGGCTCAACGTCGACGACCCCGACGAGCTCCGGCACGACTGGAACGGGATCGCCCGGGTCATCGAGACCGTGATCGGCTCCGGCGACGACCAGGGCATCGACGTCCAGGCGATGGCCCCGCCCGGCTCCGCGTGCGTGATCCGCGCCGGCGAGGACCCGCTGCTCGGCCCCATGGTGTCGTTCTCGCTCGCCGGGGACACCTCGGAGCTGCTCGACGACGTCGCGCACCGGGTCGCCCCGCTCACCGACCTCGACGCGGCGCGCATGGTGCGCTCGCTCAAGGCATCGCCGCGGCTGTTCGGCTACAAGGGGCTGCCGGTGATGAACATGGCGCCGGCGGAGGACGTCCTGCTGCGCCTGTCGGCGCTCGTCGAGGAGTTCCCCGCGATCCGCAACGTCGAGGTGCAGCCGATCGTCGTCACCGAGACCGATGCCCACCTCCTCAGCGTCAAGGTCGAGCTCGTCGCCTCGGCGGACCGGATGGACTCCCAGCGACGGCGGATGAGCGGGGGCTGACACCCCCGGCGCCTGCCCCGGTGAACCGCCGGACGACCGGCGGAGCGGATCCGGGGGCGACGGCGCTGATCAGTCCGCCGTCGGCTCCCACGCGTATTCGGTGAGCACCGACCCGGTGTCGGTCTCGACGTCGCGCACGCGGTCGAAGCCGGCCTTGCGGTACATCCCGATGCCGGGCGGATTGTCCTCCGAGGTGATGACGAAGAGCCGCTGTCCGAGCCCCTGGGCGTGGGCGAGCACGCGCGTCGCCACGCCCCGGCGGTGATGGTCGGGGCTGACGATGACGCGGGTGATGAAGAGTTCCGCCTGCCGCTCGGCGAGCACCACCGCCCCGCGGATCTCGGTGATCCGACCCGCCTCCTCGCCGAGGTCGACGATCCAGCGGAGCTGGGGGGCCATGATGTCCCGCACCGACTCGTAGAGGTACGGGATCCGGTCGTGTCCGAGGATCTCGGCCTCGATCCGGAAAGCAGCGAGCTGGATCCGCAGGAGCTCCGCGGCGTGGGCCGCCACCTCGACGGGGGTGAGTTCGCGCACAGTCATGGCCACCACTCTGCCACAGCACCGGCACCCGGCCGGCGGCAGGGCGCACCACGCCCCGCGGGCCCCGGAATCCCGGGCCCGGAGGCCCCTCGCGGGTAGGATGAGCCCGTTGTTCTTGTACGCGTGAGGAGATCCATGGCAGAGCCGGTCGCAGGCCAGATCGTCGACATCGACGTCTCCGAGGAGATGGAGACCTCCTTCCTCGAATACGCCTACTCGGTGATCTACGCCCGGGCCCTGCCGGACGCGCGCGACGGGCTCAAGCCCGTGCAGCGGCGCATCATCCACCAGATGGGCGAGATGGGGCTGCGCCCCGAGCGCGGCCACGTCAAGTCCTCCCGCATCGTCGGCGACGTCATGGGCAAGCTCCACCCGCACGGCGACACCGCGATCTACGACGCTCTCGTGCGCCTGAGCCAGGACTTCATCATGCGCGTCCCGCTCGTCGACGGCCACGGGAACTTCGGCAGCCTCGACGACGGGCCGGCCGCCCCGCGCTACACCGAGGCCAAGCTCACCCGGGCGGCGATGGCGATGATCGCCGGGCTCGACGAGGACGTCGTCGACTTCGTCCCGAACTACGACAGCACCCTGACCCAGCCGGAGATCCTCCCCGCCGCCTTCCCCAACCTCCTCATCAACGGCGCCTCGGGGATCGCCGTCGGCATGGCGACGAACATGGCGCCCCACAACCCCGGCGAGGTCATCGCCGCCGCCCGGCACCTCATCGAGAACCCCCGGGCCGAGCTCTCCGAGCTCATGCGCTTCGTGCCGGGACCCGACCTCCCCTCCGGCGGGCGGATCATCGGCCTGGCCGGGGTGCGCGAGGCCTACGAGACCGGGCGCGGAACGTTCCGCACCCGCGCGACGGTGAAGTTCGAGAACCTCACCGCGCGCCGCAAGGGCATCGTCGTCACCGAGCTGCCCTACCTCGTCGGCCCGGAGAAGGTCATCGAGAAGGTCAAGGACGCGGTGCAGGCGAAGAAGCTCACCGGCATCGCCTCGATCGACGACTTCTCCGACCGCAAGCACGGCCTCCGGCTCGTCATCGGCATCAAGAACGGCTTCAACCCCGAGGCGGTGCTGTCCGAGCTCTACCGGCTCACGCCGATGGAGGACTCCTTCGGCATCAACAACGTGTGCCTCGTCGACGGGCAGCCGCGCACCCTCGGGCTCAGGGAGCTGCTCCAGGTCTACGTCGACCACCGGCTCGGCGTCGTGCTCCGCCGCACCCGCTTCCAGCTCCGGAAGGCCGAGGACCGCCTCCACCTCGTCGAGGGCCTCCTCATCGCGATCCTCGACATCGACGAGGTCATCCAGCTCATCCGCTCCTCGGACGACGCTGCGACCGCGCGCGGCCGGCTCATGGAGGTGTTCGACCTCTCCGAGCTCCAGGCGACGTACATCCTCGACCTCCAGCTCCGCCGGCTGACGAAATTCTCCCGGCTCGAGCTCGAGGCCGAGCGCGACGAGCTGCGCGAGCGGATCGCGGAGCTGCAGAGCATCCTCGCCTCCGACGAGAAGCTCCGCGCACTCGTGTCGAAGGAGCTCGGCGAGGCCGGCGACGCGATCGACTCCGCGCGCCGCACCGCGCTCGTCGAGGGCACGCAGGAGGTCACCGGGGCGCGTCGGAAGGCCGGTTCGCCCGAGCTCACCATCGCCGACGACCCGTGCTGGGTGCTGCTGTCGACCTCGGGACGGGTCGCCCGTACGAACACGCTCGCGCCGCTGCCGACGACCGGACGGCGCGCCGCCCACGACGCGCTGCGCTCCCAGGTCGCGACGACCGCGCGCGGCACCGTCGGAGCGATCACCTCGAAGGGCCGACTCCTCACCATCGACGTCGTCGCGCTGCCCGCGCTGCCGCCGCAGGCCACCCGGCCCGGGCTCGCGGGCGGAGTGCGGATCGGCGAGTTCGTCACGCTCGACTCCGGGGAGCGGGTGCTCGGCCTCGTCGACATCGGCACCGACTTCTTCCTCGCCACCGCCGGCGGCGTCATCAAGCGGGTCGCGGGCGCTGAGGCGCCGGCGAACAAGGACGCCTGGTCGGTGATCAACCTCAAGGGCAAGGACGCGGTCGTCGGCGTCGGCCAGCTGCCCGAACCGGATGCCGCGCGGGCGGTCCTCATCGCCTCGAACGGCCAGCTGCTCACCTACGCCGCGGACCTCGTGCGGGCCCAGGGCTGGAACGCCGGCGGCGTCGCCGGGATGAAGCTCGGGGCGGACGCGCGGGTCATCGCCTTCGACCTCGTCGATCCGGCCGCGGACAACGTCGTCGTCACCGTCGCCGATGGGGTGAACTTCAACGGCGAGCCGGCGCTCTCGATCAAGCTCACCCCGCTCACCGAGTTCCCCACCAAGGGCCGTGCGACCGGCGGAGTGCGCGCCCACCGCTTTCTCAAGGGCGAGTCCGCGCTCGCTCTCGCCCACACCGGACCGGATCCCCAGGCCGCGGCCTCCGGCGGCGGTGCCCGCGCACTGCCCGGCGAGCACGGGCGGCGCGACGGCACCGGCACCCCGCTCGAGACGAAGATCGACGCCGTCGGCTCGCTCCCCCACGCCTACGGCGCCGAGGAGGGCGCGGACGAGGTCCGGGCGGCCGAGGAGCAGGCGGCGGCCGGCGCTCCCCAGGCCGAGCGGCCGGGTGCGGCGGGATCCGCCGACCTCGACCTCCCGGCGCACACCCCGCGCACGCCGGACCCGGAGCTCGCGGCACGCCGCGAGGAGATCGCGCGCGCCCGGGTGGACGAGGACGGAGCTGCGGTCATCGTCAGCCGCGACGGCGACGACGAGGAGCCCGGCGCGCTCTTCTGAGCACCCGGCCCGGCCCGGAGCGCTGAGAGTCCGGTACGCGGATCGCCGGCAACCGGACCCACGACGGGCGCGTCGCTGCCCCGTCCCGCTCAGGTGTCCTCGGACAGCTCCATGGTGAGCGGCTCGGCGGTGCCGCGGCTCATCTCCATGACCGCGACCTCGCCGAGGCCCTGGAGGTTGAGTCCGCCGCACGCGCGGAACTCGTAGTCGTCGGTGCGCTCGATGATCTGGGCGGTGTCGCGGTCGGTGACGACGGTCCCGGGGTCGGCGACGGCGGTGAGGCGCGCCGCGAGGTTGACCGTCGAGCCGAACACGTCGCCCAACCGGGACAGCACCCGCCCCCACGCGAAGCCGACGCGCGCCTTGGGCAGCTGAACGTCGTCGCGGATCTCCTCCTGGAGCCGCAGGGCGATCTCCGCGCCGGCGTGCGGGGTCTGCGCGGCGAAGAACACCTCGTCGCCGACGGTCTTGATGATCCGCCCGCAGCCCGTGGCGACGACGGCGTAGGCGACGTCCTGGAAGCGCTTGACCATGTACGCGAGCTGGCGCGGCTCCATCTGCTGGGACAGGCGGGTGTACGACACGAGATCGACGAAGCCGACCGCCCGGGCCAGCGGCATCGAGGAGTCGTACCAGCCGTGCAGGCTGTCGCCGGCCTGCCCGCTCGTGGGATCGATGTTGAGCCGGCCGAGGGCCCCGACGAGGTTCCGCTTCCACGCATAGGTGAGCACGTGCTCGAGCGGGTCGACGATCTCCTCGAAGAGGTCGAGGACGACCGCGCGGGCCTCGCCGTCGGACAGTCCGCGGACGTCGGAGAGGTATTCGACGATCGTCTCCATCTGCCACACGACGAGACGGTCGGTGGTCTGCCCGACGGCGCGCATGAGGGAGAGCACGGTCTCCTCGTCGAGCAGGTCGGTGGCGACGATCCGCGCGACCTCGGTGAGCGCCCGCGCGTCGTTGACGGTGAAGGCGACCTGCCCCTCGGGCACCCGGGCGAGTCCGAGCGTGCGCCAGAACTTGCGGGCGGAGATCGTCGACACCTCGGCGAGCTGCGCGACCTCGCGCCGGGTGAGCACGCGCTTGCCGCCGAGGAGCACCTCCTCGAGGCGCGCGGCGGCGGAGCGCATCTCGAAGATCGTGTCCTCGATCTCGGCGCGCTCCCGATCACCGATGGCGGCGGGATCGAACGGGGAGAGATCGGTGTCGTCGTCCGGGCCGGCGTCGAGGTCCGCGTATCGGCCCTCGTCGGAAGTCCGGTCCCGGTCCGCGGCTGCGGGGTCGTCGGCCGCGTCGGAGGGATGGCTCATGCCGGCCTCGCGTGGACGACGTCGCCGGCGCTCACCCGTCGACGCTCGCCGTCGACCTCGACGACGAGGGCGGCGGTCGCATCGAGCTCGACGGCGCGCCCGGTGAAGCGCTCGTCCCCGGGCAGCTCGACCCGGACGTCGGAGCCCAGGGTGATCATCGCGTCCCGGACCCCGCCGGCGGAGGCGGTGGCGCCGGCCCGCGGACCGGCGCGGAGGACCTCGGCGACGGCGGGACCGAGCCGGGAGAGCACCCCGACGAGGAGCGCCTCGCGGTCCGCGCTCCCCCCGGCGAGGGTGAGCGAGGTGGCCGTCGGGACGGGGAGCTCGCCTTCGGTGAGAGAGACGTTGATGCCGATGCCGATGATCACCGTCGTCCCCCGCTCGGGGTCGAGGTGCGCCCGGGTGAGGATGCCGCAGATCTTGCGCCCGTCGACGAGCACGTCGTTGGGCCACTTGACTCCGGCCGGGGCACCGCGCTCGGCGAGCGCCTCGGCGACGCACCACCCGGTGACGACGGGGAGCCAGCCGAGCATCTCGGCCGGGAACGCGGCGGGCACCCGGAAGGGCACGGAGAAGGTCAGGCAGGCTGCCGGCGGCACGGTCCACACCCGGTCGAGCCGGCCGCGGCCGGCGGTCTGATGGTCGGTGCCCAGCACCGAGAGGTCCGGCCAGCCGTCGGGTTCGGCGGTGAGACGGTCGGCGAGCTCCGCATTCGTCGAGCCGAGCTCGGCGGGCCATTCGCAGCGTCCGGGGGTCAGCTCCGCACGGCGGGCCAGGTCCTGGAATCGGTCGAGATCGAAGGCGGGACGGCTCGGTTCGGTGCGCACCAGATCACCCTATGGGGTTTGGCACCCGGACACAACGACTCGCCCCCGCCATTAGGCTGACACCATGAGTGAGACTTCCGTGCCGCGCACGACCGCCGACCGCATCGCCGCCTTCGAGGACCGCCGCCGGGCGGCCCACGCGGGGAGCGAGCGGGCCGTGGAGAACCAGCACAAGCGCGGCAAGCAGACCGCCCGGGAGCGCATCGACCAGCTCCTCGACGACGATTCGTTCCAGGAGATCGACGAGTTCGTCCGGCACCACAACACGCAGTTCGGGATGCAGGCCAACCGTCCCGACGGCGACGGCGTCGTGTGCGGCCTCGGCACGATCGACGGCCGCACGGTCGCGGTCTTCGCCCACGACTTCACCGTGCTCGGCGGCTCCCTCGCGGAGGCCAACGGGCGGAAGATCGTCAAGGTGCAGGAGCTCGCGCTCAAGCTCGGCTGCCCGATAATCGGCATCAACGACTCCGGAGGCGCCCGGATCCAGGAGGGCGTCGGATCGATCGCGCTGTTCGCGGAGATCTTCCGGCTCAACGTCGCCTCGTCCGGGGTCATCCCCCAGATCAGCCTCATCATGGGGCCGTCGGCCGGCGGCGCGGTGTACTCCCCCGCCCTCACCGACTTCACCATCATGGTCGACGGCACCTCGCACATGTACATCACCGGACCCGACGTCATCCGGACGGTGACCGGCGAGAATGTCGGCCACGAGGAGCTCGGCGGCGGCCGCACCCACAACTCGGTGAGCGGCAACGCCCACTACCTCGCCGCCGACGAGACCGACGCGCTCAACTACGTGTGCGACCTGCTCTCGTTCCTGCCGTCGAACAACCTCGACGAGGCGCCGCTCGTCCACGCCCCGGCCGACCTCACCCCGGACGCCGACGACGAGGCGCTCGACACCCTCATGCCCGACTCGCCCTCCCAGCCCTACGACATCCTCGATGTCGTCACCACGGTGCTCGACACCGGGGAGTTCCTCGAGGTGGCGGAGCTGTTCGCGCCCAACGTCGTCACCGGCTTCGGCCGCGTCGAGGGCCGCACCGTCGGGATCATCGCGAACCAGCCGATGCAGCTCGCCGGCACGCTCGACATCGACGCCTCGGAGAAGGCCGCCCGGTTCGTCCGGTTCTGCGACGCCTTCAACATCCCGATCCTCACCTTCGTCGACGTCCCCGGCTTCCTGCCCGGCACCGACCAGGAGCTCGGCGGGATCATCCGGCGCGGCGCCAAGCTCATCTACGCCTACGGCGAGGCCACGGTCCCGCTCATCACCCTCATCACCCGCAAGGCCTACGGCGGCGCCTACTGCGTCATGGGGTCCAAGCAGCTCGGCGCGGATCTCAATCTCGCGTGGCCGAGCGCGCAGATCGCGGTCATGGGTGCGCAGGGCGCGGCGAACATCGTCTACCGCAAGACCCTCAAGGCGGCCGAGGAGGCCGGCGAGGATGTCGATGCGAAGCGCGGCGAGCTCATCCAGGAGTACGAGGATGCGCTCCTCAACCCCTACCTCGCGGCCGAGGAGGGCTACATCGACGCCGTCATCGCCCCGCGCGAGACCCGCAACCGGATCGTCCGCGGGCTCCGCGCGCTGGCGAACAAGCACGTCGACGCGAGCAGCCGCAAGCACGGGAACATCCCCCTGTGAGCGCGGACCGCACCGCCGGCGCCCCGGATCTGCCGGTGTCCGTCGAGAGCGACGCCGGGGCCGCTCCGCTCTCCCCCGAGCGGGAGCGCGAGCTCGCCCGGGCGGCGGTCGTCGCCGCCCTCGTGGCGCTCCGCCACGTCGAGGCGCTCCATGCCGATGCCCCGGAGCCGCACGCCTCGCGCTTCGCCTCCCCCGCGCGCGCCCACCGGCGCACTCCCGCGGGATCCTGGCGCCACCGGTTCTGAGAGAGTCGGGCCGGCGGTTCCGGACCCGCCCGTACTGCGGTTCCGAGGTGGCCCGGCTCCGGCGCGGCGTGGTCGCCCGGCAGCGACGCTGCACGGCCTCCCCTTCCTCCGGGAACCCGGGTGATCAGGTGAGGGCGGTCGGGCGCCCGCCGCGGTGGCGTCCGTGGAACACGAAGTACACCCCGGCCGCGGCGACGACGAGTCCCGCGCACACGAGGTAGACCCCGGACAGCCCGAGGCCGGGCACGAGCGCCCCGAGCAGGACGGGACCGAGCCCGGTGCCGAGGTCGAGCATGATGAAGAACGTCGAGATCGCCAGACCCACCCGGTGCGGTGCGGTGACGTTGACCGCGATCGCCTGGGCCGACGGGAACAGGGATCCGAAGCCGAGCCCCATGGGCACCGCCGCGAGCACGATCATCCATCCGGCGTCGGCGAGCGCGATGAGGACGAGACCGAGGGTGAAGAGCGCGAAGATCGGGTACATGACGACGTCGTCGCCGTACCGGTCCTGGATGCGCCCGACGACGAGGCGGGCGACGAGCATGACGAGCGCGAACAGGAGGAAGAATCCGCTCGCCGCCTCCGGTGTCCCGATCCCGGCGGCATGGCCGGCGAGGAACGCGAGCACGATCGAGTAGGCCATTCCGGTGAGCAGCATGACCGCGGCGATCCGCAGCGCGCCGAGGTCGATGATCGAGGTGAGCGTGAGACGCCACTTGTCGGCGCGCTCCTCCTCCGACGGGGTCCTCTCCGGCAGCCGGAGGCCGAGCGCGAGCACGCAGCCGGCGACGGAGAACAGCGCGCAGGCGAGGAACATCGCGGCGTAGCCGAACTGCTGTGCGAGCAGCACGGCGAGGAACGGTCCGATCGCGGTGGCGAGCGTGGTCGAGGTGCCGAAGTACCCGGTGCCCTCGGCCCGCCGGGCCGGTGGGATCACCGTCTGCACGGCGGCCATGATCGCGGTGTTGCCCGCGCCGAACGCGATGCCGTGGACGACCCGGACCGCGATGACGGCCCACACCTCGGCGAGCGGGATGTAGAGGAGGCCGCAGACGACGAACACGATGAGCGCCCCGAGGATCATCCGGCGGCGTCCGATGAAGTCGAGGTACTTGCCGGCGAACACGCGCGCGACGAGGGCACCGATGATGAAGCCGCTCGACGCGAGCCCGGCGACGGTCTCCGCCGCCCCGAACCGGTCGATCGCGTAGCCGGCCATCGAGGTCATGAGGAGGTAGAAGGTCAGCGACATCGAGAGGTTGACGGCGAACGCGAGGACGAACGACCGGGTCCACAGCCGCTGCTGCTCCACTGCGCCCCCTCGAGTGCTCCTCCGCACCGGACGGACCAACTCTATCCCGCTCCTCGATAGGGTGATGCCATGACCACTGACACCCCGCACGCCTCCGTCCGCACCCCCTCGCCCATCGACGCCGTCGCCGAACGGCACACCGCGCGCCTCGTCGAGATGTCCCCGGCGCTGCGCGTCGAGCTCGGCCTGCCCGGCGACGAGACCGTCCTCGACGACTACTCCCCTGCGGGCTTCGCGGCGCGCGATGCGCTCAACGCCTCGACGCTGGCCGAGCTCGACGCGGCCGAGGCGCAGATGGCCGCCGACGGATCCGCCCCCGACGCCGTCGACGCGGTGACCCTCGACGCGATGCGCGAGCGCCTCGGCAGCGAGCGGGCGATCCATGCCGCGGGCCTCGACGTCGGGCGGCTCAATGTCATCCACTCCCCGCTCCAGGAGATCCGCGACCTGTTCGACCTCGTGCCGCAGGAGACCGCGGCCGACTGGGAGAACAGCGCCGCGAAGCTCCGTGCGGTCGGCGACGCCCTCGCCGGGTACCGGGAGAGCCTCCTCGCAGCGCGCGACGACGGCCACGCCCCGGCCGCCCGCCAGGTCGAGCGCGGCATCGAGCAGGCGCGCGAGGCCTCCCGGGCCGGCGGGCACTTCGACCGCTTCGTCGCCCGAGCCCAGGACGTGCCGGACGCTCTCGGAGCCGAGCTCGCGGAATCCGCGCAGGTCGCCCGCACCGCCTTCGCCGAGCTCGCCGAGTTCCTCGCCGCGGAGATCGCTCCGCAGGCCCGGGCCGAGGATGCGTGCGGCCGGGACGAGTACCGCCTGTTCAGCCGCGAGTTCCTGGGAGCCGAGGTCGATCTCGACGAGACCTACGCGTGGGGTCTCGCCGAGCTCGAGCGGATCGACGCCGAGCAGCGGCGCATCGCCGAGCGGATCGCTCCCGGGAAGGGCGTGTTCGAGGTCATGCGCATGCTCGACGCGGACCCCGCGCGGCAGCTCCACGGGCTCGACGCGCTCCGGACGTGGATGCAGGAGAAGGCCGACGCCGCGATCGAGGCGCTCGCCGGCACGCAGTTCGACATCCCCGAGCCCGTCCGCACGATCGAGTGCATGGTGCTGCCCGACGGCTCCGGCGGCATCTACTACACGCCTCCGACCGACGACTTCTCCCGCCCCGGCCGGATGTGGTGGTCGGTCCCGGCCGGTGTCGAGACCTTCTCCACCTGGCAGGAGCTCACCACGGTCTACCACGAGGGCGTGCCCGGCCATCACCTGCAGATCGGACAGGCCGTCGTCGTCCGCGACACGCTCAACACATGGCGCCGTCAGATCTGCTGGGTCTCCGGCCACGGCGAGGGCTGGGCGCTCTATGCCGAGAAGCTCATGGCCGAGCTCGGCTTCCTCGACGACCCCGCCGACCACCTCGGAATGCTCGATTCGCAGCGCGTGCGCGCCGCGCGCGTGTGCGTCGACATCGGCGTGCACTGCGGTCTCGCAGCACCGGAATCGGTGGGCGGCGGGACCTGGGACGCGGACAAGGCGTGGCAGTTCCTCACCGACAACGTCGCGATGGACCGGAGCTTCCTCGCCTTCGAGCTCGACCGCTACCTCGGCTGGCCGGGCCAGGCACCGAGCTATGCGATCGGCCGCCGGCTGTGGGAGGAGATCCGCGACGCGGCGCAGTCCGTCGCCCGGGCCGAGGGCCGCACGTTCGACCTCAAGGACTTCCACTCCCGTGCGCTCGACCTCGGCTCGGTCGGCCTCGACACCCTCCGCCGCGCCCTCGCCTGAGCTTCCAGGGGTCCGGGCCCCGGACTTCCGTACCCCGGGCCCCCTGGCCCCAGGCCCCCGTCGAGTGGTCAGTTCCGGTCGGATACTCGCGAGTATTCGACCGGAACTGACCACTCGACGGGTTGAGGGAGGGGGAAGAGGCGACGATGCGTCAGACGCGGCGGCGGACGAAGCGGCCGTGGACGAGGAAGTACAGCACTCCGGCGGCGAAGACGAGGCCCGCCGCGACGAGGTACATCGCCTCGTAGGTGAAGGTCCCGACGAGCGTGCCGAGCACGATCGGCCCGACGCCGAAGCCGAGGTCCATCATGAGGAAGTAGGTCGAGGTCGCCACTCCCACCCGCGCGGGGCCGGCGGCGGTGATGGTGATCGCCTGCGCGCTCGCCATGAGCGATCCGAACCCGACCCCGGCGAGCATCCCGGCGAGGACGATCATCCACACCGCCTGGGTCGCGGCGACGAGCACCATGGCCGCGAAGAAGCACAGGAAGAGCGGGTACATCACGACGTTGTCGCCGTGGCGGTCCTGGACGCGGCCGAGGGTGAGCCGGGCGATGAGGGAGAAGCACGCGAAGGACAGGAAGTAGTACGGGGCGGCGTGCGCCATCCCCATCTCCGAGGTGTAGCCGAAGAGGAAGGCCATGATCGAGGAGTAGGCGATGCCGCAGAGGAACATCACGCCGCCGATCCGCAGGCCGTCCCGGTCGAGGAGATTGCGGGGGTGGAAGGTCGCCGCGCCGACGCGTGGCACGTAGCGGCTGTCGACCTCGGGAACACGGAGGAAGAACAGGCCGAGGAAGCCGATGAGGGTGAACCCGGACGACACGACGAACAGCCAGTCGTAGCCGAAGTCGGCGATGACGGTGAGCGCGATGAACGGTCCGAGCGCGGCGGCGAGCGTCGTCGAGGTCGAGAAGTACCCGGTGCCCTCGGCACGACGGGACGGCGGGATGATCGTCTGTACGGCGGCCATGATCGCCGTGTGCCCGACGCCGAAGGTCATGCCGTGGAGGAGGCGGACGGCGATGAGCACGCCGAGGTGGTCGGCGAGGAGGTAGAGCAGCGTGGCCCCGACCGAGGCGCCGAGGGAGACGATGAGCACCCGGTACCGGCCGATGATGTCGAGGAACGCGCCGGTGAAGATCCGGGCGATGAGGGCGCCGACGACGAAGGCGCTCGCGGTGAAGCCGGCGACGGTGTCGGATGCGGCGAAGCGGAGCACCGCGTACTCGGCCATCGAGGTGACGAGGAGGTAGAAGACGAAGGAGAGGAAGATGCAGATGACGAGGGCGAGGATGAAGTCCTTCGACCACAGCCTCCGCTCCGGCTCCGCCATCACTGCACCGCACTCCTCGTCATTCCGTCCCCGCACGCCATTACATCACGGAGGCGTGACGCGCCTCACGCCGGGTCCGGGCGGGCATGCGACGGCGGGACTGCGGGGACGGGCGGCGCAGCGGTTCAGCGCTCACCGCTGAGGATGTGCTCGGCCATGCGCTCCCCGGTGACGGGTCCGAGGACGATCCCCCACATCCCGTGGCCGGTGGCCACGTATCCGCGCCGGGCGACGCGGCGCAGCACCGGTCGGCCGTCGTCGCTCACCGGGCGCGGCCCCACCCAGTGGTCGGTGGTGTCGGTGAGGTCGATGCCGGTGACGAACGGCTCCAGGGTCGCAGCGATCGAGTCGATCCGGCCCGCGCGCGGCGGGGCGTCCGGCGGCAGGAACTCCATGGTCCCGGCGACACGCACGCCCGAGCGGTACGGGGTGAGGACGATGCGCTGGGTGGGGAAGTACACGGGTCCTCCGGGCATGGCACCGGGGGCCGCGGTGGCGGTGAAGGAGTAGCCGCGGCAGCTCGTCTGCCGGGTCCGCGCACGGGCGCCGAACACCGGGCCGAGCACCGCGTCGGACCAGGCGCCCGCGGCGACGAGCACGGTGTCGGCGGTGTGCGCTTCTCCTGCGGAGTCGATGAGGCTGACCGCGGAGCTGCCCGCGTGCCCGGCGACGACCTCGACCCCCTCGCGGATCTCCACGCCGGCCGCGCGCGCCGTCCGGGCGAGCTCCGCGCAGTACGCGCCGGGATCGATGTACGCCTGCCCGGTGATGGTGAGCGCGTGGGTGACCCGCGCGGAGAAGCACGGCAGATCCGCCGCCGGGGTGCGCCGGGCGGCGAGCTCGACCCCGGTCGCGGCGAGCAGCTCGACCTCGTGCTCGAACGCGGCGATCGTCGAGGCGGACTCCGCGCCGAGGTGGTAGTCGGCGCGGATGACGGGCGACTCGACCCCGGCGGCGGCGAGCCGGTCGAAGGCGGCGAGCGCCTCGCGGGTGAGCGGGGCGTTCGCCTCGACCGCGGCGGAGAACCGCCGGGTCGTCATCTGGGCGGCGAACCGGGCGAGGAACCCGAGCACCTGCGGGGTCGGGCGCGGCACGGACAGCGGGGCGTCCGGATCGGTGAGCGCCTGGATCCCGTGGCGCCACCCGCCGGGCTCGGCGAGCGGGGCGACGAGCCCGGGGCACACCCAGCCGGCGTTGCCCCAGCTCGCCCCGGCGACCACCCGGTCGCGCTCGAGCACGGTGACCTCCGCACCCGCCCGGGCGAGGTGGAAGGCGCTCGCGAGCCCGACGATCCCGGCGCCGACGACGATGACACGCATGGTGCTCCTCTCAGAGGTGACGGCTCATCCGCTTCTCCGCAGAGTACAGGTCGCAGACCGATTCCCGGCCCCGCAGCCGAGAACCGGCCCGCGCGGCGACGATGTCCCGAGAGGTCAGAGCGCCTCGGCGCTGATGACGAAGTGGGTGCCGTCGAGTCCGTCGACGAGCATCCGCACGGCGTGCGCGCGGTCGCGGCCGCTGACGAGCCAGTTGGGCTTGAGCACCCCGCGCACCGGTGCGCCGATCTCCACCGCATAGCCCATCGCGAGCTTCCAGCGGCGCTGCACGCGGGTGCGCAGAAGGTTCCGGGCGACCTCGATCGCCTGTTCGACCGGGATCGGCTCACGCTCGAGCGCGGCGCGGAACTCCACGTCCTCGACCGACGCCCCGTGCGGTTCGAAGGCCGCGATGAAGCCCCGGCCGGAGTACACGTCGACGAGCACGTCGACGGTCTCCCCGAGGCCGTCGCCACCGGCACCCGCGCCTGCACCCGCTCCCCCGCCGGCGCCTGCGCGCACACCGAGGTCTGCACCGGCTCGGCGGAGACCGGTGCGCCGCACCTCGGCGCGCACCCACCAGTAGGGGTGGACGACGGGGGTCGCGCTCGCCTCGGCCCCGGGCAGGCGCCGGACGAGCACGCTGCGGGCCTCGGCCGCGCTGTACACAGCCGGCAGCAGCAGCGCGGCCGGGTCCGCGCTCACGCCCGGTCGGCGGATCCGTGGGTGCCGGGCACCTGACCGCCGAGCGCGGGGTTCTGCCCGGTGAGCAGGCGCGCCGGGATCGGCCCGACCCGGTCGGTCTCGACGAGCGCCTCGCGGATGTGCGCGGGCACCGGGCTGGTGCGCTGGGTGGCGAGCGAGCCGATGATCATCGCGAGCGTCGAGGCGAGGATGCCCACCCCCATGGGGTCGATCCCGGTGGCGTCGACGAGGCCGGAGAACTGCCAGGCGACGACGACCACGGTGCCGACGATCATCGAGGAGATCGCGCCGACGGTGTTCGCCTTCTTCCACCAGGCCGCGCACACGTAGGCGGGCACGAACGCCGCGCCGAGCACGGTGGTGGCGAAGATGACGACCTGGGCGACGGCCGGGGCGCCGACGATCGCGACGATGTAGCCGATGATCGCGAGCGCGAGCACGGTGATGCGGGAGACCCACACCGACTGCCGGTCGCTCATCCCCGGGCTGATGAAGCGGCGGAACAGGTCGTAGCTCGCGATCGTGCCGGACTGCAGCAGCAGGGCGTCGGCGGTGGACATTATCGCGGCCATGATCGCGGCCATGACGATGCCGATCGCGAAGGCCGGCAGCACCATGTCCGCGACTTCGAAGATCGCCATCTCCGGGTCAGCGAGGTTCGGCACGATGACGAGCGCGAGGACGCCGATGAGGTAGGGCGCGGGGATGAAGAGGAGGTTGTAGATCGTCGCGTAGAGGCCCGCCCGGCGAGCGACCGAGGGCTTCTTCATCGCCATGTGGCTCACCACGACGTGCGGCCAGCCCATGTAGCCGATGGAGAACACGAGGAGCGCGCCGATGATCACGCCCCACTGCACCCCGGCGATCCCGTCCGGCCCCCACATCGACAGGAGGTTCGGGTTGATCTCCGCGACCGCGTTGTTGCCGGCCGTGAGGCCGCCGACGGCCATGAGGGTGGCGATGAGGATCCACAGCATGCCGATGACCATGATGATCGCCTGCACGAAGTCGGTGTAGGCCACCGCGAGGTATCCGCCGAGGAAGGTGTAGGCGACGATGACGCCGATCGCGATCGCGAGCGCCCACCCGTACGGGATCCCGGTGACCATCTCGAGTCCGCGCCCGCCGGCGATGAACTGGCTCATGACGTAGAAGAAGATGCAGAACAGTGCGATCGGGGCGGCGATCAGCCGGGTCCACTTCGAGGGGTACCGGTGCTCGAGGTACTCGATCGAGGTGAGCGAGCCGAGGATCTGCGAGAGCTTGCGCATCCGGCGGCCGAGGATCGAGAGGTTGAGCACGCCGCCGCCGATGTCGCCCATCGCGTACCACATGCCGAAGTAGCCCTGGGTGTAGCCGAGCGAGCCGGCGCCGAGGAACATGTAGCCCGACATCGAGGAGCTCTGCAGGCGCAGCGCGCTGACCGCCGGGCCGAGGCTGCGGCCGCCGAGCAGGAATCCCTCGGAGTCCTGGGTGCCGCGACGCATCGCCCACACGCCGATCGCGATCATCGCGACGAAGTAGATGACGAGGAAGATCGTCTCGATGTTCATCGGACCTCACCTCCGGCGGCGCCGGCGTGACCGCCCGGCTCGGCGAGCACGTCGTCGGTGTCGATGTCCTCCCGCGCCCAGTTCCGCGAGATCACGAGGAACCCGATCGTGTAGAGGACCCAGAAGAGCGGGATCCCGATGAGGACCGCGGTGGTGACCGCCGGCAATCCGAACATGAGCGCTGGCCTTCCCGTGAGGTGTGAGCAGTTCCGAGGCGAGCGCTCGGCAGTCCACGGTGCTCCGGGTCCGCCTGTGCTCGTCCGGCTCACCCTATCCTGTGCCTGATCCAGGGGCGTGACCGGGGTCACCCGGGCGGGTCGGGGCAGCGCTCCGGACGGCGCCGCTCAGGCCAGGGCCCGGCGCAGCCCGCGGGCGATGTCGAGCGCCCGGAGGGTGACGGAGGGGGCCGCGCCGTACTCGGGCAGGCAGTCCTGGAGGAGCACGACGAGCTGATCGCCGAGCACCCGGTCGGCGAGTGCGGGGACCGGGCGGCCGTCCGCGGACAGGGCGGAGAGCGCGCTGAGCGCGCTGCGGATCTCCGTGCGCCGCCCGGCGTCGAGCTCATCGCCGCTGAGCCCGGCGATGCGAATGCGGAGGCGGCGGATCTCCGTGTGGAGATCCGCCGCCGTGTCCGGTGTCATGTGGGCCTGCGCCTCAGCCGTCCTGCGCCTCAGTTGCTCCGGAAGTACGAGAGCAGGCGCAGGATCTCGATGTAGAGCCACACCAGGGTGACCATGAGCGAGAACGCGCAGGTCCAGGAGTAGCGCTCCGGGATCCGGTGCTTGACGCCGTCCTCGATCATCTGGAAGTCGGCGACGAGGGTGAGCGAGGCGAGCACGACCGCGACGATGCCGATGAGCACGCCGAGCGGCATGGTGACGCCCATGATCGAGATCTCCACGCTGCGCGCGCCGCCGGAGCCGGTGGCGAGCACGAACACGAAGTTGACGATCGAGAACAGCGCGTAGCCGCCGACGGCGAGCATGAGGAACTTGGTGAATCCCTTGCTCATCCGGATGACGCGGAACCGGAACAGCGCGAACATCAGACCGAACACGCAGAGCGTGGCGAGCACGGCCTGCATGACGATGCCGGAGTAGCTCGCCTCGAAGATCCCGGAGATGCCGCCGAGGAACACGCCCTGGATGCCCGCGTAGAGCAGGATCAGGGCCTTGTTCGGCTCGCGCTTGAAGGCGTTGACGAGGCCGAGCACGAGCCCGACGATCGCCGCGGGCAGCGCGAGAATCGGCATGAACCAGCCGACGACCGCACCGGCGAGGAGCACCGCGAAGCAGAACGCGGTCTTCATCAGCACGTCGTCGTAGGTCATCGGCCGCTCGGCCGGTGCCGTCGGGCGCTCTGCCGAGGGCATGCGGTACATCTGGTCGAGCTGCTCGGCCGACGGGGCCGGCGTCTGGGAGCGCCCGGCCTGGATCCCCTGTTCGAGGCCGCGGCGTACAAGCGGATTGCTCATCGAATTCCTTTCGAGGGCGGATGTCGTCCGTCCACAACAGTACAGTCCGAATCTGACAGAACCCTTGAGTCCAGGGGTCCCCGAGCGGGCGTTACAGACCTGTTATGCGCAGGCCCGCGGGCGTTCAGCCCGGCAGCTCGTAGCTGATCGCCGCACCGGGTCCCCACGGGATGCCGAGCGCCCACCACACGAAGAACAGCAGACCCCACACGACGAACATGCCGATCGACAGCGGGATCGTCAGCGACAGGAGGGTGCCGATCCCGGCGTCCTTCTTGTAGCGCTGGATGAAGCCGAGGATCATGACGAAGTACGGGCTCATCGGCGAGACGATATTCGTCGTCGAGTCGCCGATCCGGTACACCGCCTGCGTGGTCTCCGGGGAGATGCCGAGCAGCATGAGCATCGGCACGAGGACCGGCGCCATGAGCGTCCACAGGCCGGAGCCCGAGGTGATGAAGAGCGCTCCGAGCGCGACGAGCAGGTAGGCGCCGAACAGGATGAGGAAGGTGCTCGCGCCGATGCTCTGGAAGAACTCCGCACCGCGGATCGCGAGGATCTCGCCGAGGGAGGACATCTTGAACAGCGCGAGGAACTGCGAGGCCGCGAAGAACAGGACGAGGACCTGGACGAACGGCGCGACGCCCTTGACGATCATCTCCGGCACGTCGTTGGGGTGCCGGATCGAGCCGGTGACGATGCCGTAGACGATGCCGATGACGAAGAACCCGAAGCCGATGATCGCGGCGATCCCGGACATGAGACCGGATTCGGGGCCGAAGCCGCCCTCGGTGTCGCGGAGGAAGGAGTTCGCGGGCCAGGCGAGCGCGACGACGATCGCGATGCACACGAGGAGGGTGATGAGTGCCGCGATCATGCCGCGCTTCTCGGTCCGCGTGACCTCCTGGGTGAGCTCGCGATCCTCACCCTCGGGCACCTCCTCCTCGGTGAGCTCGAGCTGCTCGCCGCGCTTGTTGAGGAGGAGCTCGGTGACGAGGGTGACGGCGAGTGCGACAGCGAACATCGACACGAAGTTGAAGTAGAGGTTCGCCACCGGAGTGACGGTGTAGCTCTCGTCGATGATCCCCGCAGCGGAGGTCGAGATGCCGCCGAGGATCGCGTCGAGGCTGTTGACGAAGGGGGCGGCGGAGTAGCCGCCCGAGGTCGCCGCATAGGCGACCGCGCAGCCGATCACCGGGTTCCGGCCGACCGCCTTGAAGGCGAGGCCGCCGAGCGGGATGACGATCATGTACGAGGCGTCCGAGGCGATCGAGGCCGCAGATCCGGTGAGCGCCACGATGAGGGTGATCCAGCGCGGCGAGGTCTTCGCCATCGCCGAGCGCATGAGGGTGGGGATGAGGCCCGAGCGCTCAGCGACGGCGACGCCGAAGAGCACGACGAGGACGAGGCCGAGGGCCGGGAAGGTCACGTAGTTCGTCACGACGTTCGCGACGATCTCGCGGAGGTTCTCCGGGGACAGGAGGTTGACGGCGGTGACCGTCTCCCCCGTCGCCGGGTTGACCGCCGAGGTGCCCGCGTTCGCGAGGATCCACGACAGGATCATCACGATGACGGCGAGGCTGAGGAACAGCCAGAACGGATGGGGCAGCTTGTTGCCGGCCTTCTCGATGACGACCAGCGAGCGCATCAGCCAGTTGAGATCGTCACCGGACTTGGCGGGCGGGGAGCCCTGGGTACCTGTCGCAGCAGTCGACATGCGGGAAGCCCTTCGGGATCGGGGGCGGGCGGTCACCGCCCGGGGTCGCGGACCGGTTCAGAGTACCAGCGCAGCCGGGTCCTGTCTGCCGGTGCCCGACCCCGGCGCCCGTGCGACGGGACCGGACACGACACCGGCCCGCCGCGCAGTGCGACGGGCCGGCGGGCCGGAGCAGGGTCCGAGTGCGGCGGAGCGCCTCAGCGCTCGATGTCGCCGCGGATGAACGCTTCGACCGCGGCCTTCGCCGCGTCGTCGTGCTGCTGTTCGGGCGGCGACTTCATGAAGTACGAGGAGGCGGAGATCAGGGCGCCGCCGACCCCCCGGTCGAGGCCGATCTTCGCAGCGCGCACGGCATCGATGATGACGCCGGCGGAGTTCGGGGAGTCCCACACCTCGAGCTTGTACTCGAGCGACACCGGGGCATCGCCGAAGTTGCGCCCCTCGAGGCGGACGAAGGCCCACTTGCGGTCGTCGAGCCAGGCGACGTAGTCGCTCGGGCCGATGTGGACGTCGCGCTCGGTGAGCCGGGCGGAGGTGTTCGACGTCACGGCCTGCGTCTTCGAGATCTTCTTCGACTCGAGCCGGTCGCGCTCGAGCATGTTCTTGAAGTCCATGTTGCCGCCGACGTTGAGCTGGTAGGTCCGGTCGAGGATGACGCCGCGGTCCTCGAACAGCTTCGCCATGACGCGGTGGGTGATGGTGGCGCCGATCTGGCTCTTGATGTCGTCGCCGACGATCGGCACCCCGGCGGCGCGGAACTTCTCGTCCCACTCCTTCGTGCCGGCGATGAACACCGGGAGCGCGTTGACGAAGGCGACCCGGGCGTCGATCGCGGCCTGCGCATAGAACTCGGTGGCGTCCTGCGATCCGACCGGCAGGTAGCACACGAGCACGTCGACCTCGCGCTCGCGGAGCACCGCGGCGACGTCGACCGGCTCCGCGGTCGACTCCTCGATCGTCTCCCGGTAGTAGCGGCCGAGGCCGTCGAGGGTCGGCCCCCGCTGCACCTCGACGCCGGTGGTCGGGACCTCGGCGAGGGTGATCGTGTTGTTCTGGGATGCGCCGAGCGCGTCGGCGATGTCGAGTCCGACCTTGGCCGCGTCGACGTCGAAGGCGGCGACGAACTCGAGGTCGCCGACGTGATAGTCCCCGAAGTTCACGTGCATGAGTCCCGGGATCTGCTCATCGGCGGACGCGCCGCGGTAGTACTCGACGCCCTGGATGAGCGAGGTCGCGCAGTTGCCCAGACCGGCGATCGCGACACGGATCGGATGGTTTGCCACTTGGTCGAACTCTCCTTCTCGGACCTGCACGGATGGGGTGCAGCGCATGGTTGGGGGACCCGGTGCGGGGCCCGGCCGCCGAGCTCCGCACACTTCACGAGGGGGTCTCAGGCACGACACCCCATCCTAGCCCTCCGCGCGCACGCGGACAAAAGGTGTCCGCGTGCGCGCGGACGGCCCCGGGATCAGGACACGACGAGCGGCTCGAGCACGAGGTCGGGGTGGTCCCGTTCGACCCCGGCGAGCCGCCAGCGGTCGGAGAACAGCGCGAGCAGTTCGCCGTCGGAGCGCGACAGCACCTCGACGGAGCGCTCGCGGGCGAGCGTGCTCACGCACTCCGGCGTGGTGCGGCGGGCGAGCGAATACCCCAGCCGCTCGAGCGTGCACGGGGCGTTGAACTCGCCCGCCATCCGGTCCTCCGCGACCTCGAACTGCATGGGGCCGACGGCGCCGACGACGGGCGCCTGGTCCCCCCGCAGATCCGACCGGAGCACCTGCACGACGCCCTCGTGGTCGAGCTGCTCGATGCCGCGGCGGAACTGCTTGTACTTCGAGGAGTCCTTCGCGCGGATGACCATGAAGTGCTCGGGCGAGAACGTCGGGATCTCGGGGAACTCGACCTTCTTCTCGAGGTAGAGCGAGTCGCCCACCCGCAGCGCGGAGGCGTTGACGAGGCCGACGACGTCGCCGGGGTAGGCGCGGTCGATGACCTCGCGGTCGCGGCCGAACACCTGCTGGGCGTACTTCGTCGCGAACGGCTTGCCGGTGGTGGCGTGGGTGACGACCATGCCGCGCTCGAACACCCCGGAGCACACGCGGATGTAGGCGAGGCGATCGCGGTGGTGGGTGTCCATCCCGGCCTGGACCTTGAACACGAAGCCGGAGAACGGCGCGTCGACGGGGCGCGGCTCACCGTCGCGGTCCGGGCGGGCCTCGGCCGCCGGGGCGATGTCGACGAGGGTGTCGAGGAGCTTGTGGACGCCGAAGTTGAGGACCGCCGAAGCGAACATCACCGGGGTCGTGCGACCGGCGAGGAACGACTCCTGGTCGTGGTTCTGCTCCTCGAGGTCGAGCAGCTCCGACTCCTCGACGGCAGTGGTGAACGCCTCGCCCTCGGACTCCTCGGCCGCCTCCGGGTCGAGGGTCTCCTCGCCGGCGATCGTCGCGCCGCCGTCGGTGCGGGTGAATCGGGTGAAGGTGCCGGCCTCCCGGTCGAGCACCCCCCGGAAGTCGCCGGACTGCCCGACCGGCCAGGTGAGCGGGGTCGGGGTGAGCCCGGTGCGCTCGAACACCTCGTCCATGAGGGCGAGCGCGTCGAGGCCCGGACGGTCCCACTTGTTGATCACCGTGATGATCGGGATCCTCCGGTGGCGGCACACCTCGAACAGCTTCATCGTCTGCACCTCGAGGCCCTTGGCGGCGTCGACGAGCATGACGGCGCAGTCGACGGCCGACAGCACCCGGTACGTGTCCTCGGAGAAGTCGGCGTGACCGGGGGTGTCGAGGAGGTTGATCACGGTGTCGCGGTACTCGAACTGGAGAGCGGCCGAGGAGATCGAGATGCCGCGGTCCTGCTCCATCCTCATCCAGTCCGACACCGTGGCCCGCCGTCCGCCCTTGCCGTGGGTGGCGCCCGCCTGCCCGATCACCCGGGCGTGGAGCGCGAGCGCCTCGGTGAGCGTCGACTTGCCGGCGTCGGGGTGGGAGATGACGGCGAAGGTGCGCCTGCGCGCCGCCTCCGCCCGGACGGTCGTGTCATTGATCTGGGCACCGGAATTCACCGGACCAGTGTACGCGCTGCGACGCGCACCCCGCTTCCGGAGGCGGTCGCACGCTCAGTCGTCGATGAGGATGACGTCGAGCGTGCGGGGGCCGTGGACGCCGGCGACTCGCTCGAGCTCGATGTCCGAGGTCGCCGAGGGCCCGGACACCCAGGTCTGCGGCGCCTCGACGAGCCCGCGCTGTTCGATGATCCCCACCGCGGCGGGCACCCGATGGACGATGTCGGAGGTCCGGACCAGGCAGATGTGCCGGTCGGGGACGAGGGTGATCGCCCGCCTGCCGCACTGCGGACCGCTGAGCACGATGGTCCCGGTGTCGGCGACCGCCGTGGTCGAGGCGGTAAGCACCGCGTCGGCCGCGTCGAGGACCTCGACGGCGAGCGGGCGGTCGGCGGAATCGCGCAGCACCTCGGCGTCGACCGCGGCGACGAGGGACTCCTCGAGGTCGGCGGGCACGACGACGCTCCGCGCCCCGGCGAGGAGCGCGGCGATCCGGGCGGGGACCTCGGCGGCGGGCAGGAGGTCCACCCGGGCGTCGTAGTCGACGAGGCGATCGGTGAGCAGCGCGATGAGCTCCGCGCGGTCGAGGTGCGGGCCGGGATCTGCCGGCGCCTGCGCACGGGGCGCAGCGGGTGCGGCGGGCACGACCCCGGAATCGTCGGGGGCGCCGGTGCGGCCGAGGGAGGAGGCGATGCGCGCGAGGACCTCCGCGCGTGCGGACTGCGGGCTCATCGGTCGCCCCTCTCCTTCTTCCACCACGAGCGGAACGACTGCGCCGGCGGCTGCGGCAGCGTGCGCGAGCCGGTCCACTTCCCCGCGATGCCCGGCAGGCTGCGGATGCCGTCGGACCCGGTGAGGAGGTGGACGAGCGGGAGGCTCTTCTCCGCGACCGCCATCCGACGCCCGTCGGACATCACCCAGGAGGCCGCGGTGAGCGCGGCGTCGAGCTGGCCCCGCGGCAGCCGGGTCCGGCGCTCCCTGACCTCGCTGTCCTCGTTGCGCAGGCGCACGAGCAGCTGCGGGATGTCGATCTTCACCGGGCATGCGTCGTAGCACGCGCCGCACAGGCTCGAGGCGTAGGGCAGGGTGCCGTTGGCCCCGGCATCGGTGCCGGTGAGGAGCGGGGACAGGATCGCGCCGATCGGTCCCGGGTACACCGAGCCGTAGGCGTGCCCGCCGGT
This sequence comes from Brevibacterium ihuae, assembly GCF_900184225.1. NCBI lineage: Bacteria > Bacillati > Actinomycetota > Actinomycetes > Micrococcales > Brevibacteriaceae > Brevibacterium > Brevibacterium ihuae. Next base: position 1,085,453 of record NZ_FXWZ01000002.1, read on the forward strand.
GCGCTCGTAGACCGGGCAGACATTCATGCACGCGGAGCACCGGATGCAGTGGAGGGCCTGGCGGCCGTGCTCGTCGGCGAGCGCCCGCGTGCGGCCGTTGTCGAGGAGCACGACATGGACGTTCTGCGGGCCGTCGCCGGGGGTGACGCCGGTCCAGAACGAGGAGTACGGGTTCATCCGCTCCCCCGTCGAGGAGCGCGGGAGGAGCTGCATGAACGTCCCGAGATCCGCGTAGCGCGGGAGGATCTTCTCGATGCCCATGACGGTGATGAGGGTCTCCGGCAGCGTGACGCACATCCGTCCGTTGCCCTCGGATTCGACGACGGACAGGGTGCCGGTCTCCGCGATGCCGAAGTTCGCCCCGGACACCGCGACCGGGGTGGACAGGAACTTCCGGCGCAGATGCCTCCGACTCGCCTCGGCGAGCGCGCGCGGGTCGTCGGTGAGGCCGGGGTCGACGTCGTCCATCTCGCGGAGGAAGATCTCGCGGATCTCGCGCCGGTTGCGGTGGATGGCGGGCACGAGGATGTGGCTGGGGCGGTCGTGGCCGAGCTGCACGATGAGCTCGGCGAGGTCGGTCTCGTAGGCGTCGATGCCGATGTCCTCGAGGTGCTCGTTGAGCCCGATCTCCTGGGTGGCCATCGACTTGACCTTGATGACCTCGCGGCGGCCGGAGTCGAGCACGGGCGCATGCTCGGCGATGAGGTCGGCGACGATCGCGTTCGCCTCGTCGGCATCGCGCGCCCAGTGGACGTGCCCGCCGCGGGCGACGACGTTGGCCTCGAACTCGACGAGGAGCTCCGGCAGCCGGTCCATGACCTCGGTCTTGGTCGCCGAGCCGTGGTCGCGCAGCTCCTCCCAGTTCGGCACCTCGGCCACCCGGGCGAGCCGCTTGCCGCGGATCGTCGAGGTGGCGCGGGCGAGGTTCGTCCGCATCTGGATTTTGCCGAGCTCGAGCTCGGCGACCTCGGGGAACGGCGAGTGCTCGACGATGTTCCCCTTGCCGGGAACGGTGGGCATGCCGAGGTGGGTGAGGCTCATCGCAGCGCCGCCTTCCCCTGGACCGCGGGTGTCTCCGACAGGTCGAGGATGAGGGGGTCCTCCCGTGTCGAGGCGAGGATCTGCGCGAGATGGAGGGTCCGCGGGACTCCGGCCTGGGCGGGCATGAGCTCACGGGTGCGGGCCAGCCCTCCCCCGATGTGCATGAGGCACGAGGCGTCGCCGCCGCTGCACACCGACGCCCCCGTGGTGACGAGGGCGGCGACCTTGTCGCTGAGCATCGCGGTGGACACCTGGGGATCCTTCACCGAGAAGGTGCCGCCGAACCCGCAGCACGAGTCCGGGTTCTCCGGCTCGACGACCTCGGCGCCCTCGACGGAGCGGAGCAGGTCGAGCTGGCGCGCGCCCAGGCGGAGCAGCCGCATGCCGTGGCAGGAGTTGTGATAGGCGATCGAGTAGGGGAAGTACGAGCCGAGCTGGGCGGCGGCATCGGTGACCCCGAGGACGTCGGTGAGGAGCTGGGCGAGCTCATATGTCCGGGACGCGACGTCGGCGGCGCGCCGACCGAGCTCGGGATCCCCGTTGTGCTCGGCGATCATCGGGTGCTGGTGCCCGAGGCTCGCGACGCAGGATCCGCTCGGCGCAACCGCGCAGTCCCACTCCTCGGCCTCGAACGCCTCGACGTGGTTGCGCACCACCGGATAGGCCTGCCGGAACTTCCCGGAGTTGATGTGCATCTGCCCGCAGCAGGCCTGGCCCGCGGGGAAGATCACCTCGTGCCCGAGGCGCTCGAGGATCCGGACGGTGGCCCGTCCCACCTCGGGATACATCGCATCCACGATGCAGGTGGCGAACAGTGCGATCCGCACGGAGTCCTCCTCGCTGTCGACGACCAGGCGTGTACAGCACACTATACCGCGGAGACGATACTGTGGGCGCTGATGGACGAGACCGAGTACTCCCGCGTCGCGCGCGACCGCGGCGCCCCCGACCGCTGGCTGCGCAGGCTGCCGCTCATCGCGGCGGGGCTCGGCGCGCTCCCCCTGCTCTGGCTGTCGATCCGGTTCTCGCTGCTCATCGGGCAGATCGGCTTCTACGTCGTCGCGCTCGACGCCGACCCGTGGACGATCACCGGGCTCGTCCTCCTCACCCTCGCCGGGTTCGTCAGCCTGCTCGGCACCCTCGTGTGCCTGTGGGTCGGCTCCCGGCGGAGCACGTGGCGATGGCGCATCGGGTGGGCGGCCGGCGCTCTCGCCTGCGCCGCCCTGCTCCCGGTGAGCTGGCTGCTGTTCGGCCTCACCGGACCCGCCTGAGAGCGGCGGCCCCTCAGCTGCCGGCGTGAGCCGGGCCCAGCGGTCGCAGCGCCTGCGCCGCGTCGACGATCGCGGCCTCGAGCCGGTCGAGCGCAGCTGAGGGCATCTTCCACCGGTGCCAATGGATCGGGACGTCGATGTGCGCGCTCCCCTCGACCGCGAGCGGGACGAGCGGCGAATCGCCGGAGGCGAGCTGGATCTCCGGGAGCATGCCCCAGCCCAGGCCCGCCTCGACCGCGCACCGGAACTCCTCGGAGCTCGGGACGAGGGTGCGCCGACGCGGCCGGGCTGCTCCCCAGAGGGCAAGGAACCGCTCCTGCAGCCGGTCGTCGGGCCCGTAGTCGACCATCGGCATCCGGGTGAGGTCGACTCGCAATCCCGCCGGCGCGCCGGGAACGGCGGGAAACCGCGCGAGCAGCCCGGGAACGGCGACCGCAACGTAGCGCATCGCCCCCAACGGGGTCACCCGACATCCGTGATGCGCCCGCGCGCGGGACGAGGTCGCCCCCATCGACTGCGCCTCCGCGACCGCGCGGTCGGCCCGGTCCTGGTCGGCGATGTCGATCCGGAGCACGGCGTCGGACCAGCCCGCAGCGGCGCGGAACACCGGTCGGAACCACGTGGCGAGCGAATCGGCATTGACGGTGATCCGCAGTTCGAGCACGGCACCCTCGAGCTCACCATCGTCCGCGGCCGCACCGGTGGCGAGGCCGGCTCCCGGCAGGCGCGAGAGCGCCTCGGTCTCCAGCAGGTCGATCTGCCGGGCGAGGCGGAGGATGACCTGGCCGGCCTCGGTGACCGCGACCGGCAGCGAGCGCAGGACGAGGACGCTGCCGACCCTCGCCTCGAGGGTGCGGATCCGCTGGCTCATGGCCGACGGGGTGATGTGGAGGGCCCGGGCTCCCGCCTCGAAGGACCCATGGTCGACGACGGCCCGGAGGGCGGCGAGCTGATCGGCGTGCATGGCACCAGTCTGCACCCATATGAAGCAGATGTGCATTCTGATGATTTTCTTGCGCTTCCCTTCATTCCTGCTCAGCCCTAGAGTCGGGTCCGTGCTCACCCATCTCGTCACCGGTCTGCTCACCGGCTGGTCCCTCATCATCGCCGTCGGCCCCCAGAACGCCTTCGTGCTCCGGCAGGGGATGCGCCGGGAGCACGTCGGCCTCGTCGTCCTCATCTGCTCGGTCGCCGACGCCCTGCTCATGGTCCTCGGCACCCTGGGGATCGGCGCCGTCGTCGAGCGCGCTCCGATCCTCCTCGAGCTGCTCCGCTGGGGCGGAGCGGCGTACCTCCTGTGGTTCGCCTTCACCGCGTTCCGGTCCGCGGCGAGGCCGGAGGGTCTCGCCGCGGGGCGCGGTGAGGTGCGCCTGCGGACGGTGATCCTCACGACGCTCACCCTGACGTTCCTCAATCCCGGGGTCTACATCGACACGATGCTCCTCATCGGGACGCTCGCCAGTCAGCTCGGCGGGGACCGCTGGGCCTTCACCGCCGGAGCGATCCTCGGGTCTCTCACGTGGTTCGCCGCGATCGGCTTCGGAGCCCGCGCGCTCGCACCCTACGCCGCCCGACCGCGGGTGTGGCAGATCGTCGACATCGCGATCGGCATCGTCATGGTGCTCATCGCCCTCCGACTCATCATCGGCCACTGAGACGGTCCTCGCGGACCGCCGGGCGGTCCCGCCTCAGAGCTTCGCGAGCGCCTTCGCGATCCGCTGCTCGGAGACCTTCCCGGCGGTGCCCACCGACGGCGCGAACAGACCCACCCGCAGCTCCTCGGAGGCGAGCAGCACGGCGTGCCATTCCTCTCCCACGGCGCCCAGCCTCTCCGCCCGGCCGAGGTCCGCGACCGCGGGCTCCCTCTTCGTGAGCTTCGCGAGCACCGCGGACTCGCTGCCGCGCACCCGGTCGAGGAGCTGGGTGTCGCGGGAGGGCGCGTCGACGAGGGAGTCGACGCGTGCGCGCGCCGCCCGCACCCACTGCGGCAGCCGCTGCAGCGCCTGCGGGCTCATCCCCGCGATCGCCGCCGGGGTGCCGAACGCGGTGCGCCAGTCCCTGATGTCGGCGAGGTTCGCGAGGATCGACAGCGAGGATGCCTGGGAGACCGCGGAGTCGAGCCCGCTCATCCCGCGGAGCGCCTCGACGAGGGAGGGCAGGAGCGCCTCGGCGCGCGCGGGCAGCCCCGCCTGGACCCTCCGCTCGACGGCGGCATCCGGCGGGGCTCCGGCGACCTGCCCGCTCGCGTCCATCCCCGCGGCCTCGAGCTCGCCGAGCGCGGCCACCCGGAGGAGGGATCGGAGCAGCTCATCGGTGCGCTTCTGGTGCGCGGCGAGCACGAGCTTCTCCTCGGTCCTCAGGTGCCCGCGGACGAAGTCGAGGGCGTCCTCGGCTCCCTCGGCGATGCGGGCGGCCACCGTCCGCCGCGGGGTCGGCGCCTCGGCGGCGGACGAGGGTTCCGCGGCCCGCCCCCCGCCGCGGGGTCGGCGCCTCGGCGGCGGACGAGGGTTCCGCGGCGGGGGGCGGGGTGGGCCCCGGCGCCTGCCGTCCCCGACGCCCGCGCGGGGCGGCCGGACGCGCGGCCTCCGCATGCTCCCGCTGGAGCGCACGGAGGTCGGCGGTCGCCGGACCGACCCGGTCGCCGTGGGCCACCGCGAACTCCATGACGAGGTGGGACGGGATGCGCGCGCGGTCGAAGTCGCCGGCGGTGATGGTGATGGGGACGAGATCGGTGAGCTCCCCTCCCCCGGCGCGGGCGCTGAGCTCGGCGGCGAGGACCTCGGCCATGTCCCCCTCGTAGGGGGTGACGCCGGCGAGGACGGCTGCGGCGACGTCGGGGGCGGGCACGAAGTACCGGCGCTTGGCCTTGGGCAGCGAGCGGATGAGCGCGGTGACGAGGTCCCGGCGCAGTCCGGGGACCTGCCAGGTGAAGGCGTCGGGGTCCGCGGCCGCGAGGCCCGCAGCCGGGATCTCGACGGTGACCCCGTCGGCCGCCGAGCCGGGGTCGTAGGCGTAGCGCAGCCGGGCGGGAGTGCCGTCGGGCAGCTCCCAGTCGAGGGGGAAATCGTCCGCCGCCCGGGAGGACAGCTCAGCGGAGTCGTCGCTGAGCAGGGCGTCGACGCCGATGTCGAGGAGATCCGGCTCGGTGCGGCGCTGGGCCTTCCACCACGCGTTGAAGTGCGCTCCGGACACGACGTCGGCGGGGATCCGGGCGTCGTAGAAGTCGAAGAGCACCTCGTCCTCGGCGAGGAGGCGGCGGTTGCGGACCCGGGAGGCGAGCTCCTCGGCCTCGGCGACGGCGGCCGCGTTGCGGTGGAGGAACGGGTGCCGCTCTCGCCATTCCCCATCGATGAGCGCGTGGCGGATGAACAGCTCGCGGGACGCGGCGGGGTCGATCCTCCCGTAGCCCACCCGCTGATCGCTGATGAGCGTGACCCCGTAGAGCGAGATCCGCTCGTAGGCCATCGCGGAGCCCGAGCGCTGCGACCAGTGGGGCTCGCTGTGCTGGCGCACCGCGAGGGGGCCGGCCGCCTCGACGATCCACTCCGGTTCGACGGCGGCGACGGTGCGCGCCCACAGCCGCGAGGTCTCGACGAGCTCCGCGGCCATGACGACCTCGGGCCGCGCCTTGAACAGCCCCGAACCGGGATAGATCGCGAACCGGGTGCCGCGGGCGCCCTGGTACTCGCGACTCTGCGACCGGCGATCGCGACCGGCGGGCCGGCCCGCCCCGGACCTCTCGCTCCGGCCCTGCTCGGTCCGCACGCCGATCATCGACAGCAGCCCGGTGAGGAGTGCGCGGTGGATCTGGACGGCCTCGTCGTCATAGGGAGGCGGCTGCTTCGGGTCCTTCTCCGTCGGTTCGAGGGGTCGCCAGCTCGATCGTTCGATGTGCACCCCGGCAGAGCCGAGGAGCGAGCGCAGCTGGCTCACGAGGTCCTGCCATTCGCGCACCCGGACGAAGTTGATGAACTCCGCTCTGCAGAGCTTCCGGAACTTCGACGACGACAGGCTCGCCGCCGAATCCTGCAGGTGGTTCCACAGCGTGAGCAGGGCGAGGAAGTCGCTGCGGTCGTGGCGGAACCGGGCGTGGAGGGCGTCGGCCTCGGCCCGGACCTCGGTGGGCCGCTCGCGCGGGTCCTGGATCGAGAGGGCGGCGACGATGACGGCGACCTCTCCCCCGCACCCGGCCTCGGCCCCGGCGAGCAGCATGCGCGCGAGGCGGGGGTCGATGGGCAGGCGGGCGAGCGTGCGGCCGATGCCCGTGAGGCGGATCGCGTCCCCGTCGCGGCGCAGCGCACCGAGCTCGCCGAGGAGGGTCCGGCCGTCGCGGACGGCCTTGGGATCGGGCGGGGTGAGGAACGGGAAGCCGGTGATGTCGGCTTCGCTGCGGGCGAAGCCGAGCGCGCACATCTGGAGGATGACGCTCGCGAGGTTGGTGCGGAGGATCTCCGGGTCGGTGAACTCGGGCCGGGAGTCGAAGTCCTCCTCGGAGTACAGGCGGATGCAGATCCCGTCGCTCGTGCGACCGCAGCGCCCCATCCGCTGGTTCGCGCTCGCCTGCGAGATCCGCTCGATCGGCAGCCGCTGGACCTTGGTCCGGTGGGAGTAGCGGGAGATCCGCGCGGTCCCGACGTCGATGACGTACTTGATGCCGGGCACGGTGAGCGAGGTCTCCGCGACGTTCGTCGCGAGCACGACGCGCGGGTGGGCGTGCGGGGCGAAGACCCGCTGCTGCTCGGCCGAGGACAGCCGGGAGAACAGCGGGACGACCTCCCAGCTGCTCGTCCGGGGGCGCCGGGCGAGGTGGCTGCCGAGCGCCTCGGCGGTGTCGCGGATCTCCCGCTCGCCGGAGAGGAACACGAGGATGTCCCCGGGCGGTTCGGCGAGGAGCTCGTCGACGGCGGCGAGGATCCCCTCGGTCTGGTCCCCGGCGCCGGCCTCGTAGTCGCCGTCCGGCCCCGGGCCGTCGGTGTCGTCGTCGGCGGGCGGGGCGTCCTCGACGAGGGGCCGGTAGCGGACCTCGACGGGATAGGTCCGTCCCGAGACCCGGATGATCGGGGCGTCGTCGAAGTGCGCGGCGAAGGACTCGGGGTCGATCGTCGCCGAGGTGATGATGAGCTTGAGGTCCGGCCGCTCCCGCAGCAGCCGCGCGAGTGAGCCGAGCAGGAAGTCGATGTTGAGGCTGCGCTCGTGCGCCTCGTCGATGATAATGACGTCGTAGGCGGACAGGCGGCGGTCGTGCTGGAGCTCAGCGAGGAGGATGCCGTCGGTCATGACCTTGACGCGCGTGCTGTCGGCGACGTGCGAGGTGAAGCGCACCTGGTAGCCGATCCCGGTGCCGAGCTCGACGTCGAGCTCGTCGGCCACGCGCGCGGCGACGGCGCGGGCGGCGATCCGCCGCGGCTGGGTGTGGCCGATCATCCCGTCGATGCCGAAGCCGAGCTCGAGGCAGATCTTGGGGATCTGGGTCGTCTTGCCCGACCCGGTCTCCCCGGCGATGATGACGACCTGGTTCTCCCGGATCGCGGCGGCGATGGTCTCCCGGTGCTCGCTCACCGGCAGCTGCGGCGGGGAGGAGATCTGCGGGGCGATCGTGCGGCGCGCGGCCCGCAGCCGGGCGGCGCTCTGCGGGGAGGGCCGGTTCGCACGGCCGCGCGAACGGGAGCCGCGGCGGCGGGAGGAGGGGCGCTTTCGGTTCTCGGTCATGTCGGGTCCAGACTACCGTCGGGTCGGCCGTCCCCCGGAGCTGCGGTGTGCTCGCAGGTCGAGCGGCCCGCGCCGCGGGCGCGCCGCGGGTCTAGGCTGGGTCGCGTCGCAGGGGCGCGCCGGCACGGCCGCCCGGGGTCAGCAGTGGACAGGGGGTCGCTTCGTGATCGGGGTGCTCGAGGGGTTCGGCGTCATCACCGTCGTCGTGCTCACCGGCCTGATCCTCGGCCGCAGCGGCGTCCTCGGCCCGTCCGGCCAGCAGGTCATCGCCAAGCTCGTGTTCTACGCCGCGACGCCCGCGCTGCTCTACGTCACCCTCGCCGAGACCGATGTCGGGATGATCTTCTCCTCGGCCCTGCTGGCGACCGGCGGCTCGGCCGTCCTCGTCGCGGTCGTGTGCTTCGCGGTGACGCGATGGCTGCGGCGGCGCTCGCTCGGCGAATCGACGATCAGCGCGATGTCGGTCGGCTACGTCAACATCGGCAACCTCGGGATCCCGATCGCCACCTACGTGCTCGGCGATCTGAGCTACGTCGCCCCGGTCCTCCTGTTCCAGCTCGTCGTCCTCGCCCCGGTGAGCATGGCCCTCCTCGACGCCACCCGGCCCGGCGCCGCCGGCGAATGGTGGAAGGCGGTCCTCGTCGTCCTCCGGAACCCCATCGTCATCGGCGCGGCGGTCGGCGTCGTCTGCTCGGTGGCCGATGTCCGGCTGCCCACCGTGCTCCACGAACCCCTCGGGATGCTCGGCGCGATCGCCGTGCCGGGAGCGCTGCTCGCCTTCGGGATCTCGCTCAAGGACGGCTGGTCGCTGCCCGCACCCGGATCGCGCCGCCAGCTCACGCTCGTCACCGTGCTCAAGCTCCTCGTCCAGCCCGCGATCGCCTGGGCGGTGGGCGGGCCGCTGCTGGGCTATTCGGGCCTCGACCTGCTCGGGATCGTCGTGACCTCCGCGCTGCCGACGGCGCAGAACGTCTACATCTACTCGATGCAGTACAAGCAGTCCGAGCGGCTGGCCCGCGATGCGGTGTTCATCACCACGATCCTCTCGGTGCCGACGATGATCCTCGTCGCGATCCTGCTCGGCGGCTGAGCCGGGGACCGGGACCGGTCGCACACGACCCCGACTCTGCGGAAAGCGGGGCAGTTCGGTCCGCGTGCGTGTCGGTCCGCCGTCCCGCGAGGCCGGGAGCGAACAATGGTGGGGTGGCTACCGATGACTCGAAGAACTCCGATGACCTCCTGTCGCGACGTCTGAGCTCGGGGACGGGACCGTCCTCCGCCGCGTCCGCTGACGATCGGTCATCCGGTTCGCACCTCGAGGACACGCAGGCCTTCGACACCTTCCACGACGATCCGGGCCCCACCCGTGAGACCCCGGTCCGCTCTACCTCGGCACCGGACTCCGCCGGCGCTGCGGCGGGACCCGGCGGCGCGGATCGCGCCCCGGCGGGGTCCGAGAAGCCGTCGCTGCTCTCCGACGAGGAGTGGGCGCTGCTCGGCGGCGGGACCGCCGCCGGCGCGGGCGCCGCTGCCGGAGGTGCGACGGCGACCGCCGGCACGAAGGGTGCGAAGACGAAGAAGGGTCGCTCCGCCGGTGATCCCGACCGCTCGCGCGACGTCGACGTGCCCGGTCGCAGCCGATTCGGCGTGCTCGACGTCATCGGGACGATCTGGATCACGCTCGCCGTCCCCTTCGTCCTCGCCGCGCTCGCGGTGCGCTCCGTGGCCTCGGGCCTGTTCCTCCTGTTCGAGTACCGCTACCGCCCCGGGTTCCCGGCCGACGACTACGGCTTCACCGCCGACGATCGGCTCCACTACGGCTCGTACGCGGTCGACTACCTCAACAACATGGACTCGAGCCGGTACCTCGCCGACGTCGTGCTCCCCAACGGGGTGCCGCTGTTCGCACCGGAGGAGATCGCGCACATGGCCGACGTCAAGTCGCTCATCTCCCTGCTCTACCTCGTCGGCGTCATCGCCGCGATCGTCGGAGTGGTCTTCGCCCTCTACCTCTCCCGGCGCACGGGACCCGGCATGCGCCACGGGATCCGCTGGGGTGCGACGCTCACCCTGCTCGCCGCCGCCGTGCTCGCCGTCCTCGCGGTGCTCGGCTGGGACCGGTTCTTCACCGGCTTCCACGCGCTGTTCTTCGAGCAGGGGACGTGGCAGTTCTACCTCGACGACGCGCTCATCCGCCTCTTCCCGGCCCAGTTCTGGATGGATGCCGGGATCGCGGTCGGCGCGATCATCCTGCTCGCTTCGCTGCTCCTCCTGCTCCTGAGCTTCATCGGGGCCGGATCCCGCCGGAAGGCCAGGAAGGCCGAGCGCGCCGACACCCGCTGAGGGCCCACCGCACGTGGGGTCGGGTGACTTTCCCCTGTCACCCGGCCCCGTCCTCTTCTCTCCCCCGAGAATGCAATTTCCGGCGGTTCCTGTGGGTGGTTTCATACGGTTGTTGCAACGGTGTCCCTGAGTGGCGGGGATGGCTTTGATGATCGTGGGTGATCGAGGTGCCTGGACCCAGATTGACAGTGACGGAACGTGCGCAGATCGAGGTGCTCTTCGGGCAGGGATTGTCCTTCCCGCAGATCGCTGCTCGGATCGGCCGGGACCGGTCCACGGTATGGCGTGAGGTCGCACGCAACAACGCCTACCGGGGCAACAGCCTCGCGGGTGCCGGTTCCCGGCATCCGCGGGGATCGCGTGCCGGCGCACCGGGCTGGGGCGGGGCATATCGGTGGGTGTACTCACACGCCCATGCCCACCGACGGGCGCTGAAACGCGCACGCCGACCACGCGCGATGAAGCTGCGTCCCGGTTGGGGCAAACCCTACCCCGCGCTGTGGCACGTGGTGGCCGAGAAGCTGCGGTGCCGGTGGTCGCCGCAGCAGATCAGTGCTTGGCTGAGGACGCAGTATCCCCAGCAGCCGGAGAATCACGTGTCCCACGAAACGATCTACCAAGCGATCTATTACCAGGCCAGGGGCGGGATGCGTCAGGAACTCGCCCGGCAGGTCGCGCTGCGTACCGGTCGCGGTCAGCGCCGGTCGCAGTCCCGGGAAGCCAAGGCCGGGCGCGGGGCGAAGCCCTGGACGGTGGACTTCACCATCTCTTCCCGCCCGGCTGAGGCCGCTGATCGGGCGGTGCCCGGGCACTGGGAAGGCGATCTCGTGCTCGGGGCGCGGGGGTCCTCGGCGATCATCACGCTGGTGGAACGTTCCACCCGGTTCGTGATGCTCGGCAGTCTGCCGTCCTCGCGGGTCAGTCAGGAGGTGATCCGGGTCCTCATCGAGTTGATGGGACAGCTGCCGGAACACCTACGGGCATCGTTGACCTGGGACCAGGGAGCGGAGATGTCTGCCGTGGCTGACTTCCGGATCGCTACCGATTGCGAGGTGTATTTCTGTGACCCGCATGCGCCCTGGCAGCGTGGGACGAACGAGAACACCAACGGGCTGCTGCGGCAGTACTTCCCCCGCTCGACCACGGACTTCCGGGCTATCAGCCAGGCCGAGCTCGATGCTGTCGCCGCCGAGCTCAATGCCCGCCCCCGCAAGACTCTGAAATGGAAAACCCCAGCTCAAGCCCTGAACGAACACCTCGTTGCAACAACCCCTTGACACCAAGGTGAACGGAACCGCCGGAAATTGCAATGTGAGCTGGCCTGAGCGGCCTGGTTCCACGGCCGAGGTCGCCGCTCCGCGATCGACGGTCCCGCTCTGGGGCCCAGGAGTCAACGCGACAGATACCGCGCAGCTCGGATGTGGATCGGCCCGGGACTATGGTCGAGAGGCGGATAGGCTTGTCGCAGTGAGCCGCATGTGAAGTATCTCCCGGGATCGAGGAAGAGATGAGTGAGAAGTCCCTGATGCGCGACCTTCGCGCGTTCACCGACGACCGCGACTGGGATCGCTTCCATAGCCCGGAGAACCTATCGAAATCGATCGCTATCGAGTCAGCAGAACTTCTGGAGTGCTTCCAATGGGGCCATGAACCTGACCTGGTCCATGTGCAGGAAGAACTGGCGGATGTGCTGACCTATTCCTATCTCCTGGCCGAGAAGCTGGGGCTCGAACCGGAGGCCATCGTCCGAGCGAAGCTCGAGAAGACCGCAACGAAGTATCCAGCGCCGCAGAGCGCGCCGTCATCGGAGTGACATGGCCGAGTTCAGCATCGAGCGGCACCGCTTCACGGGTACCGAGGTGGAACGCTTGGCACGCGTCGATAAGCGTTACACGAACTGGCCGGTGGTCTACATCCTCAATGACGACGCTTCAGTCTATGTGGGCGAGACGATCAACGCAGTCAACCGGATGAAGCAGCACCTGATGTCGGACTCCAAGAAGAGCCTCGACGTCATGAGGATTCTCGTCGACGCCTCGTTCAACAAGTCGTCGTGCCTTGACCTCGAGTCGTATCTCATCCGACTCTTCGCAGGGGACGGGAACTTCGCGGTCCTCAACCGCAATGAGGGCATAATCGACTCCGACTACTACGACAGGCGTCGTTACCAGGAGACCTTCGAGCAGATCTTCCAGGAACTGCACACACAGGGCCTCTTCGGTCAGTCGATACCGGAGATCGTGAACTCCGATCTGTTCAAGCTCTCCCCGTTCAAATCACTCAACTTCGAGCAGGCTCGCTCGGTCGCACGACTTCTTGACGAACTCTCCGCCGATGTCGACGGATCGAGCGAGAGCACCTTCGTCATCCAGGGCGATCCCGGAACCGGGAAGACGATCATCGCGATCTACCTCATCAAACTCCTCCGCGACATCCAGAACTACAACCCTCTTGATGACGTCGATGCCGATTCGATCTTCTCCCGGTTCTTCACTGAGGAATCCAGAGATCGCCTGGACGATCTCTCGATCGGATTCGTCGTACCACAGCAATCCCTGCGAAGCTCCGTGATCTCCGTCTTCAAGAAGACCCCATACCTCGATCACACGTGTGTCCTCACTCCATACGATGTGGGAGACGCAGAGGAGGATTTCGATCTTCTCATCGTCGATGAAGCACATCGGCTGAATCAGCGTGCGAGCCAATCATCAGGAATGCGCAATCGAGATTTCGCGAGGATCAACACCCAGCTGTTCGGTGAAGACGATAAATCCCTCACACAGCTCGATTGGATTCTCAAACGCAGCCGGCACCGGATGTTCCTCCTCGATCCGTCTCAGTCGGTGATGCCGGCGGATCTTTCCTCCGCTCGAACATCCCAGCTCATCAATGAGGCCCGCTCGACCCGCCACTATGTGCAGCTGCACTCACAAATGCGTGTGAGCGGAGGTCATGACTACATCGAGTACGTCGGCGAGATCTTCTCCTCAGATCCACCACGAAGAAGGCACTTCGGAGAGTACGACCTCCGTCTGTTCACCAATTTCACCGATATGGCTGATGAGCTTGATCACCGCGAAGCCGAGTCGTCGCTCGCTCGCCTGGTCGCCGGTTACGCCTGGAAGTGGAAGACACGCGGTGTCAGTCCGAAGAAGGAGCCCCACGCGCACGATTTCGTGCTGGATGGACTGCCGCTGCGGTGGAACTCCACTCCCAAGGACTGGGTGAATTCCACGGTGTGGATGACCTCTTCGGATTCGGTGCTCGAGAAGACATTCGTGAGGGAGGTCGGATCGATCCACACCGTACAGGGATACGACCTCAACTACACGGGCGTCATCATCGGCCCCGACCTCCGATTCGATCCGGTGAAGAAGCGCCTGTACGTCTCCCGAGAGAACTACTTCGACACCAAGGGCAAGCAGAACAACAACATGCTCGGCATCAACTACACCGACGACGACCTGCGCGCTTTCATCATCAACATCTACCGGGTGCTCATGACGCGCGGTATTCGCGGGACCTATGTCTATGCGTGCGACGAGTCATTGCGCGACTACCTGTCGCAGTTCCTGCCGACTTGGACCTCGGAGGAGCACAGGCCCACCGTGTGAAGGCACTTGGCTAGGGAACGGAGGGGCTCGCACCGAGAGTGCGCGGAGGTGCCACGCTCGCACGCTGCACCTCCGCGTTGACGCGAACTGCGCGGTATCCGTCAAGTCACGCGCAATAGCGCGCAGACCGATAGATACCGCGCAGTTCGCGGGCGGGTGCACCGGGAGCAGCGCCTCCGCCCGCCGGGAGTTCAGTCGCCGACGGCGTCGCGTCCGCGCTGCACGAGCTTCTCGTCCGCCGGGTACACGACCGAGTCGTCGCGCCCCTCGTACTCGAACTGGTTGAGGAAATAGCGCATCGCGTTGAGGCGCGCGCGTTTCTTATCGTTCGACTTGATCGTCACCCAGGGCGCGTAGTCGGTGTCCGTCCGGAGGAAGGTCGCCTCCTTCGCCGCCGTGTACTCCTCCCATTTGTCGAGGGACTCGAGATCCATCGGCGAGAGCTTCCACTGCCGCACTGGGTCGAGCTGGCGGATCGCGAAGCGCGTGCGTTGCTCGTGCTGGGTGACGGAGAACCAGAACTTCGTCACGTGGATGCCGGAGTCGAGGAGCATCTGCTCAAACACCGGCGCCTGGCGCATGAACGTCTCGTACTCCTCGTCGGAGCAGAATCCCATGACGCGCTCGACGTTGCCGCGGTTGTACCACGAGCGATCGAACAGCACGATCTCGCCCTCGGTGGGCAGGTGCTGGACGTAGCGCTGGAAGTACCACTGGCCCTGTTCGCGGTCGGAGGGCTTGTTGAGCGCGACCACGCGCGCGGCACGCGGATTCAGATGCTCGGTGAAGCGCTTGATCGTGCCGCCCTTGCCGGCGGCGTCGCGGCCCTCGAACAGGAGCACATGGCGCAGACCGTTGTCCTGACCCCAGTACTGGAACTTCAGCAGCTCGATCTGGAGCTTGTACTTTTCCATCTCGTACGACTCGCGATCGAGCCGCTCATCGTAGGGGTATCCCTCGCGCCATGTCTCGACGGCCTTGCCTCCGGGATCGATGAGATCCGGGTCAGCGGTGTGCCCCTCCTGGACCGTGTACCCCTCGAGGCGCAGCTTGTCGATGTACTCGCGCAGGTTCTCACGCTGGTGCGGATGCATGATTCTCCTTCGAATAGCCGTACCACCAGTCTATTCACCTGGATGTGAACTCCGCATGAACCGCCGGAGTGTGAACGCAGGGATACCGTCGAGCACACCCGGGCGGCCGCAGGACGGGAGCCCCGGGCCGCTCGGGTGGAGGCGGGTCAGCGCTCCGAGCGCCTGCGCTGCAGGAGCAGCAGAGCAGTGCCGAGTGCGACGGCCCCGAACCCGAGGCCGAGGCCGGCAGCGATCCCGGCCCCCGTGCGCGGAAGCGGATCGCCGGACCCATCGCGATCACCGGGCCCCGCGACGGAGTCGTCTCCCTCGCTGTCATCCGGGCCTTCGCCCGGACCGGGGGCCGACGGTTCAGGAGCTGGAGATCCCGGAGCGGACGGATCCGGTGACGGGCTGGAATCCGCCGTGGAGGTGGGTTCATCCGTCGCCGTGGGTTCCGGTGTCGGACCAGGCTCGTCGGTGGCCGTGGGTTCCGGTGTCGGACCGGGCTCCTCAGTCGCGGTCGGGTCCGCGGTGGGGGTGGGATCGTCCGTCGGCTCCGGCCACGTGTTCGTCACCGTGACGGAATGCTCTCCGTCTCCGCCGGCGATCACGGAGATCGAGACCGTCCAGTCCCCGGCGTCGCTCTCGCTCACCGCGAAGACCTCGGAATAGTCGATGGGATCCCCGTCGATGTCCGTGGTCGGCAGGCCGGTGAGGGTGGTCCGCCACCCGTCCTCCGCTCGCACCTCGAACTCGTCGATGACGAACTCCCGACCGTCATGGGTGCGGACGAGCTGCATCCGCACCGACTCCGGGATCTCGACGCCGTCCGGCACGTTCTCCCAGGCCTTCTCCACCTCGATGCTCGCTTCCCCGGGTTCCCCGAAGCGCAGCCCGCCGTTCGTCCCCACTCCGCCTCCGCGCGGAGCGGAGTTCCCGGTGATCGTCAGGCGCGCCTTCGCCGCGGCGAGGGCGGGGCCGTCTGCCTCGAGGTCGTTGTGCAGAGCGGATTCGTCCGCGAAGGTGAGCTCCTCGAGAGCCTGCGGGTCGGCCGGATCGAAACGCGGTCGATCGTCCATCCCGCCGACCGCCCCGTCGTGCGCCCAGCCGTTCGCGGCGCCGCCGAGCGCGCGTTCGGAGAAGGAGAACGTGCTGGTGAACTCCGGGGTGCGCCCCCAGATCTCAGAGACGAAGTCGTCGCCGGCGGTGGCCGCAGCATTCGTGTGCACCGCCGTCCCCTGGTTGACGAACATCTCGATCTCGCCCGTCGGGCACGACCAGATCCCTCCTCCGTAGCCTCCGGAACCGCCGTCCGCTGTCGCGGTGTTCTCGGTGATGAGCGAGTTGTTGATCTGTGCTGTGTAGGGCACCGTGGTGACGTAGACGCCTCCGCCCTGGAGCTTCGCGGAGTTGCCGGAGATCGTCCCCCCGGCGAGGGTGACGTTGTCGGACACGATGTTGATGCCGCCGCCGGTGGAGGAGGCGGTATTGTCGGTGATCTCCCCGCCGGTCAGGGTGAATTCCCCCGCGTAGAGGTTCCGCCAGTCCTCGAAGTCGATCCCGTAGTGCGCGCAGTAGAGATCGGTGCGAGCACCGCTGGCATCTCCGGCGTAGCACAGGTCCCAGACGTTGACCCCGCCGCCGCCCCGGGCGCTGTTGCCGCTGATCGTCCCGCCGCTCATCGTCACGTGGGCATTGCCCATCACGGACACCCCACCGCCGCCGTTGCTCGCAGTGTTGCCCTCGATCGTTCCGCTGAAAATCTCGAACCGCGCGGCCTTCGCCGCCCGCTCCTCCGGACTGCTCACATCGAAGCGGTCGAAGGAGACGACATTGACGCCGGCTCCGTTCGGGCTCGCGTTGCCCGAGATCACCGTGCCGTCGAGTACGCCGGAGCCGCCGGGCCCGATGAGCACGGCGCCGCTGCCGTCGCCGCCTCCGGTCCGGGCGGAGTTGTCCCGGATGACACCGCCGAGGAGCTCGGCCCGACCACCGGTGTCGACCTTGAGGGCACCTGCTGCTCGACCGGCCTGGCGGTGCGAGTGGTTGTCCCGGATCTCTCCTCCGCGCATGACGAACGTCGCCCCCGCGCCCGAGACGTGGATCGGGGCGTTGTTCGTCGTGTAGTTCGTCGCGTCGCGCACGGTCGCGCCGTCGAGCATCACCAGTGCGCCCTGGACCTCGATGAGGGTGTAGGAGAGGTTCGCCGTGGTGGTGCCCGCGATCGTGAGGCCCTCGCCCAGGGTCGCCCGCGCGCCGGCGGGAACCGTCAACGGTGCTGCCGAGAGCACCGATCCGCTGCTGCTGACGAGGGTGATGTCGCCGTTCTACGGGATGGTGAATCCGCCCCGGATATCGGCGCCGACGTCGATGGTGGTCGCGTCGGTGCCTGCTTCCGCGAGGGCACTCCGCAGCTCGTCGGCGGTCGAGACCGTGACGGTGGCGGCGAACACCGGGAGCGGCTGCAGGAGGAGCAGGAGCACCGCGATGAGACCGGCGACTGCACTCCGGATGGATGAACGGGGGTCGCGCTCGGCGATCCGAGGGTCTGCGGACATCAAGGGCACCTCGCTGCTCTTCCGGCCGGATCCGTCCTCGACCGGGAATATCAACAAAGATACACCTGACGAACAAGTAACCGAACGACTGACATTCCGAGCAGCCCCCTCGGCGCTCTGCCGTCGGCGTGCGTGCGGCGCGTCTGTCCGAGTTCCTCGAGCATCGATCGTTCCTCGAGCAGCCACCGCCCTCCCCGGAGCCCGGGTGGCCGAACGCGCCTGCGAGACTGGAGGCGTCCCGAGCCCCGACACGGAGGAACTGCCCGATGCACCCACGTCGACCGCTCCGCCTCCCTCTCGCGACCGCACTCCTCATCGCCTCGCTCACCGCGTGCACACCCGCTCCTCGCGCGGTCGACGAACCCCGCGCCGGCGCGCCCACCGGCGACCCGACCGCCGCGCACGGCTGCGCCGCCGATCCCACTGCGGTATTCATGGGGGATTCGTTCACCGTCGGCGCCGGCGTCGACACCGAGGCCGAGCGCTGGTCGACGATCGTCGCCCGCCAGCAGGGCTGGGACGAGATCAATATCGCGGTGAGCGGTTCGAGCTATGCGATGAGCAACAGCGTGCGGCCGAACACCGCCTATGTCGACCGGGTCGACGAAGCGATCGATGCGGCACCGGACATCGTCGTCGTGTCGACGGCGGCGAACTCCGCCGATGCCGATCACCGGACGGCGATCGACACGACGTTCACCGGTCTCCGCGAGGCGCTCCCGGAGACCCCGATCGTCGCCACCTCGCCGTTCCACCGGGACGATGTCTCTCCGGAGCGGCTCGACGAGCTCGGCGGGGAGATCCGGACCGCCGCCGAGGCGCACGCAGTGGAGTACCTCGATCTCGGCTATCCGCTGCGGGGCACCACCGACACGCTCGCCGACGGTCTCCACCCCAACGCCGAGGGCTACGCGATCATCGCCGGGGCGTTCCTCGCCGCGTACTCCGCCCACGAACCCACCGGGCCGGCATTCCCCGACTGCTCGGAGATGCAGGGCTGAGCCGACTCCCGCACCGCGGCCCCGGTCTGTGCGACGCCCGGTGCGACAGAACCTCCGCCGGGCACGGGTGCGCACCGGTGCGTCCACCGCATCATCCACCGAGGCCGAGGCGGTGGCCGAGGATCACCGCCTGCACGCGATCGCGCAGCTGCAGCTTGGCGAAGATCGTGTTGACGTGGGACTTCACCGTCGACGGCGCGAGGTGGAGAGCCTCGCTGATCTCCGCGTTCGTCGACCCGCGCACGATCGCCCGGAACACCTCGTGCTCGCGGGGGCTCAGCACATCGAGGACCGCGGGATCCGCCGCCGCATCCCCCGGGCCTGCGGCACGTGCCGTATCCGCCCGCTCCCCGACCTCTCCCCGTCCGCTCTCGGCGGCGAGGAAGTGATCGATGAGCCGCGCGGTGAGACGGGGATCCACGACTGCGGCACCGGAGGCGACGACGGTCACCGCCTCGACGAGCGCCTCCGGGGTGGTGCTCTTGAGGAGGAAGGCGCTCGCGCCGGCGCGCAGGCTGCCGTACGCGTACTCGTCGAGGTCGAAGGTCGTGAGGACGAGGACCCGGGTCCCCGGATGGGCGGCGACGATCCGGCGGGTGGCCTCGATTCCATTCATCACCGGCATCCGCACGTCCATGACGACGACCGCGGGACGCAGCCGATCGACGAGGTCGACCGCCTCCCGTCCGTCGCCGGCCTCGCCGACGACCTCGATCCGGTCGTCGGAGTCGAGGATGAGGGCGAGGCCCGTGCGCTCGAGCATCTGATCGTCGACGACGATCACCGGCAGCGGCCCTGCTCCCTCCGTCGCGCTCTCCGGGACGCTCCGAGCTCCGAGCGCGTCGTCCGCCGCGCTCCCACGAGCGTGCGTGCGCTCCGCTCCGGCCTCACCCACGACGGCCGCCTCCATCCACCGGCAGCACGACGTGCGTGCGCCATCCGCGCGGAATGGAGGCCTCACCCGGCACCGGGCCGGCCTCGAACCGACCGCCGAACGCCTCGGCCCGCTCCCGCATCGCGCGCAGACCCACTCCGGCACCCACCCGCACGGGCTCCGGCCGACCACGCCCGTCGTCGGTCACCGTCACCGTGAGCTCCTCCCCCACCCGCGCGATGACGACCTCGACGCGGGTCGGCCGCGCTGCGTGGCGCAGGGTATTGATGAGCGCCTCCTGCACGATCCGGTGGACCGTCGTGCGCAGGATCGGATCGTCCGGGATCTCGTCCTCGCCGCCGGTGAGCGTGACGGGCAGGCCGGCGGCGCGGAACACCTCGACGACGGAGTCGAGCGGTTCGAGATCGGCCCCGGAGTTCTCCAGCGCGGGTGCGCCGTCCGCATCCCCGCGCATGACCCGCAGGATGCGCTCCATGTCCGCGAGCGCCTGCGCCCCGACTCCCCCGAGCTACGCGAGCGCCGCGCGCGACCGCTCCGGATGCTTCTCCCAACCCGCACGCGCGCCCCCGGCGAGCGCGATCATCACGGTGAGCGAATGGGCGACGACGTCGTGCATCTCCGCCGTGATGCGCGCCCGCTCGGCGGCCGCGGCCTGCTCCTCGTGCACCGCGATCGCCTCGGCGATGGCCTCCCGGCGCAGCCGGTTCGCCCGCACGGCGATGCCCAGGCACAGCGCGATGAGCGCTCCCGGCTGCCAGGGGACCGTGGGCGGACCCTCCCGTGCGCCGAGGAGCACGAGGCCACCGGTGACATTGAGGATGATCGCCTCGCAGACGAGGTACCCGATCACCGCAATGAGCGGCCGGGCACGGACGGCGAGGCCGACCCCGGCGACGCACAGGTAGCCGATCCAGGCGTGAGCGGGAGCGGCGACGGGGAGGCCGGCGAGGGCGGGGACCGTGCACAGGAGGATCGCCGCAATATCACCGACCCGGGGGTGCGCCGCGCACCAGCGCACGAACCGCGGGCGCCGCAGCAGCGGATCCTCGAGCACGGATCTCGTGAACACGCCGGCTCCTTCCTCCCGTCCTCTCCACTCCCGACGATAGGCGCGCGCATCGGATCGGACCACCACCCCTGGGTGGAGACCGCGGTCCCACCGGAGCGCAGAGCTCCACCCGCAGGTGGTATCGGAGCAGGAAGGGCGCTTCCTAGCGTGGATGGCAGGTGGAACGCCCACCGTCGATCACCAGAGCGTGATCGCAGGAAAGGACACGACGATGACGACCGGAACCCGACGCCGAGCCACCCCGGCCGCTGGACCGGGACCCGCCCAGCAGACGCTCCTGCGAGCCGAGTCCGCCTCGCGATCCTTCGGCGAGGTCCGCGCGCTCGTCGACGCGGACTTGACGATCGACGGCGGTGAGTCGGTGGCGATCATGGGACCGAGCGGTTCGGGCCAGACGACTCTCCTCCACGTGCTCGCCGGCATCAACACCGCCGATCGCGGGCGGGTCCTCCTGCGCGGCCCGCACTCCGAGGACTGGGACGACATCGCAGCGCTCTCCGACGACGAGCGGTCGGCGCTGCGCCTCCGCCGCTTCGGATTCGTCTTCCAGCAGGGATTCCTCCTCCCCGAGCTCACCGCCGAGGAGAACGTCGCCCTCCCGCTCCTGCTCACGGGCGCAGGCCGGGCGCCGAGCCGCGATGCGGCTCTCGCCGGGCTCGACGCGGTGGGCCTCGGCGGTCTCGGGAACCGACGGATCGGTCGGCTGTCCGGCGGGCAGGTGCAGCGGGTCGCGATCGCGCGCGCCCTCATCGCCGACCCGAGCATGGTGTTCGCCGACGAGCCCACCGGCTCCCTCGACTCGCACACCGCCGCGTCCGTGCTCGATCTTCTCCTCGACGCGGCCGCCACCCCGGGCCGGGCACTCGTCGTCGTCACCCACGACCCGCAGGTCGCCGCCCGCTGCGACCGGGTCGTGCGCCTGCGCGACGGTCGGATCGAGGAGTCGTCATGAGTCCCGTCGCCCTCTGGATCCTCATCCGTCCGCGCCCCGGCGAGGCCGCGCTCGGTAGGCTGCAGCTCCTCGCCACGACGATGACCGCGGTGTTCTCCTTCACCGTCGTCATGCTCTCCGCCGCCGCGCTGCGCGCCCCCACCGACGAGGTCGGGTACCTGCTGCTCGCCGCCGCGCCGCCGGCCGTCCTCCTCGTCCCCCTCCTCGGCCTCGGCACCGCCTCGGCGCGGCTGACCGCGCGCAGTCGCGAGGAGCGGCTCGCCGGTCTGCGGCTGCTCGGTGCCCGCAGCGCCGCAGTGCGCGCGATCGCCGCCGCCGAGGTGCTCGTCACCGCCGTGCTCGGCACGCTCCTCGGCGCGGCGATCGCGTTCCTCCTGCCGTACCCGCTCGCTCTGCTCTCCCTCCACGGAGCACCTCTCACCCCCGAGCTGCTCCACCTGCCGTGGTGGGTCCGGGCCGCCGTCGTCGCCGTCCTCGTCGGACTCGCGGCGGTGATGACCGCACTCGGGCTCGCCGGCCCGTTCGTCATCGCCCGCGTCGCCCGTCGTCGGGCGGCCCGCACCTCGGACGCCGTGCACCTCGTCGCCGCCCGCAGCGTGCTCGACGACCCGCGCGAGGCGTGGCGGCAGGTCTCGACGACCCGCGCGAGGCGTGGCGGCAGGTGTCCGCGCTCGGGCTCGCCGCGTTCGTGCTCATCCCCGCCGGCTGTCTGCTCGGCTACCTGCAGGTCATCGAGAACAGCGAGAGCCGCGCGATCATGACCGCCGATCAGCTGCTCGTGTTCGGCGATGCCCGCACCCTGCTCGCGCTCCTCGTCCTCATGGCGTTCCTCGTCGTCGCCTGCCAGGTGGCGATCACGCAGACCGCCGCGGTGCTCGAGCGCCGGGAGCTCTACGTCGCCCTCGACCGGATCGGGATGCCGCGGCGGGAGCTCGA
The DNA here is from genome assembly GCF_900184225.1 of Brevibacterium ihuae. Lineage (NCBI taxonomy): Bacteria > Bacillati > Actinomycetota > Actinomycetes > Micrococcales > Brevibacteriaceae > Brevibacterium > Brevibacterium ihuae. The sequence goes on from NZ_FXWZ01000002.1 coordinate 1,107,915, forward strand.
GCGGGCGAGGCGCGGGCGCGTGACGATGCCGGCGATCGTGGCAGTGGTCGGCGCGGCGACCGCGGCGTCGATCGTGGGCGTCGTCCTCGTGTTCGTCGCCCTCGTCATGGCGCCGGGGCACGTCGCGGGCATCGTCGTGATCCTGGGATTCGGACTGCTGCTCGTCCACGGCGGAGTGGTGGTGGCGACCCCAGTCACGCGCAGGGTGCTCGCAGCCCCGGACCGCGGAGAATGAGCTCGGCGGGGGCACCCGACCCGCCGCCGGCGCTGTCCCGGTGAATCGACAGCGTCGGCTCCACCCGCCCGGGCACGCACAGGGCTAGGGTGGACTCACCATTGCGGCCACGAGAGGGGACGGCATGTCCGGGATCCGACGACGTCCCTGGGCCGTGTGGGTCACCATCGGGGTGCTCACCGCGCTCGGAGCATGGCTGGTGATCGGCAGCCTGTTCGGGACGACCGCGAACTCCCCCATCGCCGGAGGCGGTCAGATCGTCGTAGCGATCATCGGAGCGCTCGCCCTTCTCGCGGCGGCCGCCCTCACCTGGCGGGTCATCGCACGCACCCGGCGGTGATCCTCACCCTCCATCGCCCAGCAGCCCGTGCCGCCGGGCTGCGGCCACCGCGGCAGTGCGCGACTCGACTCCGAGCTTGCCGAACGCATGGACGAGGTGCGTCTTCACCGTGGCCTCCGAGACGAACAGCCGGCGGGCGATCTCCCTGTTCGCCAGACCCTCGGCCACGAGGCGGAGCACGTCGAGCTCCCGGTCGCTGAGCTGGGGCACCCCGGCGGCCATCCGGTCCACCACTCGGCGTTCGAGGTCGGGGGCCAGCACCAGTCGTCCGGCGGTCGCGTCGACGATCCCGGCGACGATCGCCGACGACTCGGCATCCTTGAGCAGGTATCCGGCGGCGCCGGCGAGCACCGCCCGGGCGATGTCGGAATCGTTGTCGTACGTCGTGAGGATGAGCACCGCCGGCCGCGGGCCGCGCTGCCGCAGCGCACGGGTGACGCCGACGCCGTCGATGCCCTCGCCCAATCGCAGGTCGCACAGCACGACGTCCGGGTCGAGCTCCGCGGCGAGCTCGATCGCCTCGGCACCCGAGCTCGCCGTCCCGACGATCGCCAGTTCGGGCTCGCCGCCGAGCAGCGCGGTCAGTCCGCTGCGCACCACCGGATGGTCGTCGACGATGAGGACGGTGATCATCCCTCCCCCTCGATGTGCAGCGGCAGGTGGGCCGACAGCGCGGTGCCGGCGCCGGGTTCGCTCTCGACCGCCAGCCCGCCGCCGAGGTCGGTCAGCCGTTCGCGCAGAGCGCGCAAGCCGTAGCCGCCGGCCGGTCCCGGCGCCCGGACCCGGCCGGGGTCGAACCCGACCCCGTCGTCGACGATGTCGAGCCGCACGGTGTCCCCGGCCCGGACGAGCGCCACATGGAGTTCGGTCGGACGGGCATGCTGCCGCACGTTCGCCAGCGCCCCCTGCGCGACCCGCAGAAGCGCGACCTCGACACCGGTCGGCAGCGCCGGCAGCTGCGGATCGACGTGGACCGTCGCCGCCGCGCCGTTCGCCGCGGCGGTCTCGTCCGCCAGCCGGCGCAGCGGCTCGGCGAGACCGCCGGCGGCGACGTCCGGCGGAGCCAGCGCGTACACCACCCGGCGGGCCTCGGCGAGCTGGTCGGCGGCGGTGGTCTCGATCTGCTCGAGCAGCTCCGCCTCGCGATCGCGGTCCTCTGCACGTCGGGCCGCCCGGGCCAGCAGGACGATCGAGCTGAAGCCCTGGGCCAGGGTGTCGTGGATGTCGTGGGCGAGCCGGGCCCGCTCGGCCTGGACGCCGGCCTCCCGCTGGGCCCGGTCGGTGGCCTCCTGGGCGGCGAGCACCTCGTCGAGCAGCCGGGCGTGCTCGGCGGCCTCGTACTCGAAGCGCAGCGCCGCCCGCGCGATGCCGATCGCGACGGACGCGCCCACCAGGGGCCCGAGCACCGCGCCCGGTGATTCGTTGCCTCCCATCGCCAGGGCGGTGACGATGGCGGCCAGGGTGACCGCGGTGAGCACGAGGGCGGTGAGCAGGGGCAGCACCGCCGCCGCGAGCAGCCAGAGCGGGAAGGCGACCCAGAGGAACTCCGGGGCGTGGAGGATGAGGAACACCACCCCGGCGAACAGCGCGCCGATCCAGGTCGCCAGACCGACGCGACCCAGCCGCGGATGCAGGACGAGCCCCGAGAGGAACACCGCACCCACCACGGCGGCGACTGCCACGACGGGCCACGCCGCCCCACGGACGACGGCGAGCACGGTGGCCAGACCGAGCAGTCCGATGAACAGCACGGCCTGGCCCAGACGCAGCCACTGCGAGGCGGACCAGCGGGTCACACGGCCACGCCCTCGGGGACCTCGGCGGTCTTCAGCGCCCGCCGCACGATGACGAAGAGGAACACGAGCGCGCCGGCGGTGATCATGTGCCCGAGGCCGGCGATGCCCGACCACATCGGTGAGGCGGCGAACTCCACGCCGAAGGCCTGGAGGCTGCCCTTGACGATCATCACTCCGAACGTCAGGCCGACGCCGACGTTCCACAGGATCACGAACAGCGTCGTGCGCTTCTCGGCGGTTCCGAAGACCTTCGCGATGCTCAGCACGACGAGCAGGATGGTCATGCCCAGAGCCAGGGCGTGGGTGTGAGCGGTGGACAGCTGGGTGGCTCCGTCGTACTCGGCGAACTTGGTGACCTCGCGCCAGTAGACTCCGGACGCGAGTCCCAGGATCGCCCAGACGACTGCGGAGCGGAAGATGATTCTCAACATGTCTTCACCCTAGGAATGCGGCCTGCCGACCGGCGACCGCGCGACATCCATCGTTCGGTGGATGCGATCTGCCGAAGGGGTGCCCCCAGCGGGACTCGAACCCGCACTGAACCGATTTTAAGTCGGCTGCCTCTGCCGATTGGGCTATAGGGGCGCATACTCCCGGGGTGCACCGTCGCGCACCGAGCCGGTGGTTTCAGCCTACACAGGGACTCGATTCCGCGTCGCGACCGCGACCGGGTCCGCCGCCGCCGAATGCACTGCGCCCCGCCTCGGAGGTCCGAGACGGGGCGCAGCGGCTGCGGTCACCAGGACCGCGTGCCGAGAGCGATCAGTGCGCCGGGGCCGGGATCGGCTTGTCGGCCTTTTTGGGCGCCGGCTTCGAGTTCGCGGCCTCGACGAACGCCTTGCGCGGCACATCGAGATCCTTGAGCGGCATCGAGTCGCGTCCGAACACGAGGTTGAGCGCCCAGTTGCCGAAGACCCGGGCCTTGCGATCGACGGTCGGGATCGCGTAGCCGTGGTAGCCGCGGTGCATGAGCCAGGCGAGCAGTCCGCGCGCCTCGAAGTTGCCCATCTGCGACACGCCCTTGTACGGGCCGAGCCCGGCGACCGAGCCGATGGTCTTGTGGAAGTACTGCTGGAACTCGGTCTCCCCGCGCAGCGCGGCGAGCAGGTTCGCGGCGAGCACCGGAGCCTGGCGCACCGCGTGCTGGGCGTTGGGCACACAGAATCCGCCGACGCCGCCGCCGGACAGATCCGGCACCGCGGCGTTGTCGCCGGCGGCCCAGGCGCCGTCGACGACGCCCTCGTCACCCTCGACCCGGAGGTCGGCGCGCACCGTGACCCGGCCGCGCTCGTCGAGCGGGAGGTCCGAGTCGACGAGGACCGGGTTGGCCTTGACGCCGGCGCTCCACACGATGGTGTCGGCGTCGAACTCCTCGCCGTTCGAGAGCTTGCAGTGCTTGTCGGTGCAGTCCTCGAGGAAGGTCTCGAGGTAGACGTCGATCCCGCGCTCGCGCAGGTGGTCGACGACCCAGCGGGCCTGGGCCTCGCCGACCTCGGGCATGACGCGGTCCATCGCCTCGACGAGGACGAAGCGGACGTCGGCCTCGGTGAGGGTCTCGTACTGGCTCACGGCGGCGCGGGCGAGGTCCTCGAGCTCGGCGAGGGCCTCGATGCCGGCGAAGCCGCCGCCGACGAACACGAAGGTCAGCGCGCGACGACGCTCGTCGTCGTTCTCCATGAGGGAGGCCTCGCCGATGCGGTTGAGGACGTGGTCACGCAGCGCGACGGCCTCCTCGATGCGCTTGAGGCCGATGGCCTCCTCGGCGACGCCCGGGATCGGCAGGGTGCGGGCCACGGATCCGGCGGCGAGCACGATCTGGTCGTAGTCGAGCTCGAACGGCTCGTCACCCTCGGGCTCGACGACGACGAACTTCGCGGCGTGGTCGATGCGGGTCACCGCACCGGTGATGACCTCGGCGCCCTTGAGGTTGCGGCGCAGCGGCACGACGGCGTGGCGCGGCTCGATGTTGCCGCCGGCGACCTCCGGCAGGAAGGGCTGGTAGGTCATGTACGGGTTCGGGTCGACGACGGTGACCGTCGCCTCGCCCCGCCCAAGGTTCTTGAGCAGGTTCTGAGCAGCGAGCAGGCCCACGGAGCCGCCGCCGACGATGAGGATACGAGGACGCAGTTTGCTGTTTCTGATCAAAGCCATAACCTCATGCTATCGCTCTGTGAAAAGTTTCACTACCGCGTCCCGGGGGCGTCCCCGCCGGTGCCCTCCGGGTCGTCGGGAGGCTGTCGCACCGCCTGCGCGGAGTCCTCCTCCGGGTCCGCCGGGTCCGGATCCCCGGCGTCGGGCGGGCCCGCGTCCGAGGTGCCCGCCGCCGCGGCGACCGGCGCAACGCGGGCGGCCCGCCGCGCGCGGACGAGGCCGCTGCCGAGCAGTCCAGCCGCGACCGCTCCGCCGAGGACGAGCACCACAGGTCCGAGCACCGGGCCGCGCGGACTCGCGACCGCGGCGGACTCCTCGGCGGCGCTGGACTCCGCGGTACCGGACGGGCCGGCCTCCGCCGCGTCCTCGGGAGCCGGGGCGCGCCGGTGCATCTCCACCCAGTCGGCGAGCGCATCCGCCGCGACCGGCACCTCGGGGGGCGGACCGGATTCGAGGGCGGTGACCGGCTGCACGCGGCCCCACCCGACGATCGGGTCGGGTGACCCCGGGGTGCTGCGGCCGTCGTGGCCGGGCACCGCGGTGGCCGTCGAGGTCAGGGCGGCGACGACCTCGTCCGCGCTGAGATCGGGATCCGCGCTGCGCAGGAGCGCGACGATCCCGGAGATCACCGGGGCGGCGAAGGAGCAGCCGGCCGCCTGGGCGTAGCCGCCGGTGTAGTACGGCACGGGGATGTCCTCGGCCGGCCCCATGAGGTCGACGGCGGTGCCCGGCGCGGTGGACGGCGGTCGGATCCGGCCGTCCTTCCCGAGGCCGCCGACCCCGACGACCCCGGGGACCGTCGACGGCGACCACGCCTGGGTGGCGCCCTGCGAGCTGTTGCCGACGCACGCGACGACGACGACGTCCTTGCTGTAGGCGTACGCGAAGGCCTCGTCCCACGCCTCCGGCCACGCCGGATCGTCCCAGCCGAGCGACATGTTGATGACCTGCGCACCGTTGTCCACCGACCACCGGATCGCCTCGGCGGCCTGCTCCCGCGAGGACCGGGCGCCCTCGGGCAGACCGGAGCCGAGCCACATCGACGCGGAGAGGATCTCGGCGTCCGGGGCCACCCCCGTCGGGCCGGTTCCGTCCCCGGTGCCGGCGATGACCCCGGCCACCGCGGTTCCGTGATGCCGGTTCGCCTCGGGCCCGATCGGCGTGCGGCCGTCGGTGCCCGACCCGCTGAAGTCCTGGGACGCGCGGACGACGTCGGTGAGGTTCTCGTGCGAATCGTCGACTCCCGAGTCGATGACGGCCACGGTCACGCCCTCGCCGGTGGTGCGGTCCCACAGCGCGTCGATCCCGTACTCCTCGATGAACCACTGCCCCGGTCCGGCCGCCGGGCCGTCTGCGGGCTCTGGCCCGGCGGTGTCCGCGGGGCTCGGCGCGGGGTCGACGGGCGGGCCGACCTGGGCATGCCCCGCCGTGGGCGCGCCCCACGCGAGCGCGAGCGCGCACGCCCCGGCGATCACCCCGGGGAGCCGGGAGCGGCCGGTGCCGCGCCGCTGCGGTCGTCCCGTCCGCATCTCAGCCGGTCGCACCCGCTGGGCGCGCCTGGCCGAGCGCGATGCCGTCGAGGATGTCGGTCTCGCTCGTGAGGATGCGCAGGGAGCCGCCCGCCTGCGCGACCCGCTCGCCGATGCGCTCGACGAGGCGCGCGTAGATCAGGGCTCCGGCACCCATGACGTCCGCACGGCCGGGGTGCATGAAGGGCAGCGCGATCCGCTCGTCGCGGGTCATCTCGACGAGCCGGCGGGCGGTCGCGGCGACGGTGTCCGCGGTGAGCTCCGCACCGTGGATCGCCGCGCGGTCGTAGGCCGGCAGGTCGAGGGCGGCGGCGGTGATCGTCGTGATGGTCCCGGCGACTCCGACGAGGGTGCGGGCGCGCGCGACGTCGACGACGCCCGCCGCCTCGTCGAAGGCTGCGTCGATGTCGCGCACCGCGGCCGCGATCTCGGACTCCGTCGGCGGGTCGGTGCGGATGTGCCGCTCGGTGAGCCGGACCGATCCGATGTCCATGCTGAAGGCCTGCTCGACGGTGTCGGTGCCGAGCACGAGCTCGGTCGACCCGCCGCCGAGGTCCATGACGAGATAGGGGGCCTCGGTGGTGTCGTCGGACGCGCCGCTCACCGCTCCGAGGTAGGACAGCTCGGCCTCCTCGCGGCCGGTGATGACTTCGGCCTCGACCCCGAGCCGTTCCCGGACCCCGGCGAAGAACGCGTCCCGGTTGCCGGCGTCGCGGCTCGCCGAGGTGGCGACGAAGCGGCGGGAGTCCGGTGCCAGGCGGTCGACGATCTCCGCGTACTCCTCGCACACCGCAAAGGTCCGCTCGAGCGCCTCGGGAGCGAACTCGCCGGTCGCGTCGACGCCCTGCCCGAGCCGCACGATGGACGTCTCGCGCGCGAGCTCCTCGATCCTGCTGTCGGCGATGTCGGCGACGAGGAGGCGCAGGGAGTTGGTTCCGCAGTCGAAGGCAGCTACTCGAGTCATGCCCTCAACTCTAGGTCAGGACGCGCGGGAGCGCGGTTCAGGCGGGACGCGGGACGGAGTCGAACAGATCGAGCGCGCGGTCGCCGATCGGGTTGACGCCGCGGCCTGCGGCGAGCGCGTGGCCGACGAGCGCGTGGAGGCACTTGACCCGGGTGGGCATGCCGCCGGCGGAGAAGTCGCTGATCTCCTCGACCTCGGCGAGTCCGGCGTCGCGACCGATCCGCGAGCGGTCGGCGAGGTACGCCCGGTGCGCCCTCCGGTAGGCCGCGGCGAGCTCCTCGTCGGCGGCGACCTCGGCGGTCCATTCCGTCATCACGCCCGAGGCCTCGAGCCGGGAGCACTCGGCGACGTAGTCCGGGTGGGTGAGGTAGTAGGTCGTGGGGAACGGCGTGCCGTCCTCGAGGCGCGGAGCGGTGGCGACGACGAGCGGCTCCCCGGCCACCGATCGCGCGGCCACTCCGACGACTCCGCGCGGCATCCGCCCGAGCTGCTCGCGGATCGTGGCGGTGTCGGCGGTGGTGCACGGGGTGATCATTCGGTGTCCTTCGGCGAGTGGTCCTGGGCGGGCTCCGACGCGTCCGCGTCGCGGTCGAGGTCCTCGGGCGGCGCGGTCTCCTTCGTCGCATAGCCCACCGAGGTGAGCGATTCGACGAGCTCGATGTACCACGGACGATCGCGCACCGGCCGCTCGACACGGTCGCCCGCGGAGTCCGCGGCCGTCCCCTCGGCGGTGGTGTCCGGCGCCGTGTCGTCGACGACGATGTACGCCTTCTCCCCCGGCCGCACGTAGAACTGCTCGGCGCGGGCGACGCGCTCGATGTACTCCGGGTCGTGCAGCTGCTCCTGCTTGTCGGCGAGCTGCTCGACCTCCTGCTCGGTGGTCGCGATGTCCTGCTCGAGCGCGGAGATCTGCTGCCACTGCCGGATGCCGGTGCTGATGCTCGGGGCGAACATCGCGATGAGCACGATCGCGACGGCGATGAGGGCGAGGGTGCGTCCGGACAGGCGGCGCCCGGCGACGGTGCTGTCGACGGAGTCCGGGTCGACCGCGGCCACGGGTGCGGGCCGGGTGGTGCGGAAGGTGCCGGTGCGGGTGCGCGAGGGCGCGGCGGTGTCCGGCCTGGACCTGGCTCGCCTGCGCTGACTGCTCATGACACCTCGGGAATCGCACATAGGGGAAGGGAGGGCGCGACACCTCCAGTGTGCCCTGCCCTCCCTTCCCCGGTGCTCATTGAGCGCGGTGTGTCCGCCCGATCCGGTCGGATCGGTGCCGGCGCACGCCGCGTGCGGGGGCGTCGGTCAGACGCTGAACCGCGGGAACGCGCTCCGCCCGGCGTAGCGGGCGGCGTCGCCGAGCTGCTCCTCGATGCGGAGCAGCTGGTTGTACTTCGCGACGCGCTCGGAGCGGGCCGGCGCACCGGTCTTGATCTGTCCGGCGTTCGTCGCGACGGAGAGGTCGGCGATCGTCGTGTCCTCGGTCTCGCCGGAGCGGTGCGAGATCATCGCGGTGTACTGATGGGTCTGCGCGAGCGTCACGGCGTCGAGGGTCTCGGTGAGCGAGCCGATCTGGTTGACCTTGACGAGGAGCGAGTTCGCCGCACCGGACTCGATGCCGCGCTGCAGGCGCTCCGGGTTGGTGACGAAGAGGTCGTCGCCGACGATCTGCACCTCGGTGCCGAGTTCGTCGGTGAGACCGATCCAGCCGTCCCAATCGTTCTCGTCGAGCGGGTCCTCGATCGACACGAGCGGGTACTTCTCGACGAGCTCGGCGTAGTACGCCGTCATCTCCGCAGCGGTCTTCGAGCCGCCCTCGAAGGAGTAGGAGCCGTTCTCGCAGAACTCGCTCGAGGCGACGTCGAGGGCGAGCGCGATGTCCTTGCCCGGCCGGCGGCCGGCGTTCTCGATCGCCTCGAGGATGAGGTCGAGGGCCGCGGCGTTGGAGTCGAGGTTCGGGGCGAAGCCGCCCTCGTCGCCGAGTCCGGTCGACAGTGCGCGCTTCTTGAGCACCGACTTGAGCGCGTGGTAGACCTCGGCGCCCCACTGGAGCGACTCGCGGAAGGTGGCCGCGCCGATCGGCGCGATCATGAACTCCTGGATGTCGACGTTGGAGTCGGCGTGGGAGCCGCCGTTGAGGATGTTCATCATCGGCACCGGCATGACATGGGCGTTCGGTCCGCCGAGGTACCGGTAGAGCGGCAGGTCCGCCGACATCGCGGCCGCGCGGGCGACGGCGAGCGAGGCGCCGAGGATCGCGTTCGCGCCGAGCCGGGACTTGTTCTCGGTGCCGTCGAGGTCGATCATCACCTGGTCGACGAGGCGCTGGTCGTCGGCCTCGATGCCGGCGATCGCGTCGTTGATCTCGTCGAGCACCGCGTCGACGGCATTGCCGACGCCCTTGCCGAGGTAGCGCTCCGGATCGCCGTCCCGGAGCTCGACTGCCTCGAACTCTCCGGTCGAGGCGCCCGAGGGCACTCCGGCGCGGCCCACCGAGCCGTCCTCGAGCAGCACCTCCACCTCGACGGTGGGGTTGCCGCGGGAATCAAGAATCTCACGTGCATTGGCTGCGATGATTTCGGCCATGCCAGCTCCTCTGTCGCGTTCGCTTTCGACGGCGGAGTACTCCACCACCGCCCACCTTAGTGCAGGCGGAACCGGGTCGCTCACCCGTCCGTCAGGCAGACCTCGCGCAGGGCGTGGATCTCGGTCGCGCGGAGGCCGTGGTCGGTGACATAGGCCTCGACCGAGCCGTAGTCGCGGTCGACCCGGTCGAGCAGCGCGTCCATGTACGCGCGCGGCGCCTGGGTCGCGGTGTGCGAGAGGTTCGCGACGATCCCGGCCTCGGCGAAGTTGCGGCTGATCGCCTCGAGGAAGTCCGCTCCAAGGTAGCGCTCGGTCGTCTGGTAGTCGGTGAGCACGTCCTGCCGGGGCACGCCGAGGAGGGTGAGGACGAACGCGGACACGATGCCGGTGCGGTCCTTGCCGGCCGAGCAGTGGTAGAGCACGGGGTCCCGGGCGTCGGCGAGCAGGCGGAGAGTGTCGGCGATCCGGGTGCCGCAGTGCTCGACGACCGCGGCGTAGATCGAGGGCAGGGAGTGGTCGGGCAGGACGAGCCGCTCCGGGTGGTCGGGCTCGAGCGGGTAGTAGCGGTCGCCGAACAGCGGCAGTCGGACGTGCTCGGTGACGGCGGCGCTGAGCCGGTCCGGCGCGGTCCGCGCCTCCCTCGTCTCGCGCAGGTCGATGACGGTGCGGATGCCGAGGTCCTCGATCATCCGGTGGGATTCCGGGGTGAGGTGCGCGAGCCCGTCGGAGCGGAACAGGCGGCCCGGCGCCACGATGCCGTCGGGGGTGCGCCAGCCGCCGAGGTCGCGGAAGTTGAACGTGCCGGGGACGGGGATCCGGGCGGGCACGCCCTCCGGACGGGCCGACGCGTGCTCGGTCATCGGCGCTCTCCTCCTCCGGGGCCCTGGGCGGAGGAGCGGATCGCGGCCTCCTCCACCTCGGAGGTTATCGCACGGAGCGCGGCCTCCGCGTCGATGCCGGCGGCGTGCGCCCGCCGGGCGATCGCGAACAGCTCGCGCCCGATCGCCCGCTCCTCGGCGGACGCCGCGGCGCCGGGCGCGCGCTCGGGGACCGCGGGGACGGCGAGCTCGAGCCGGTCCATCCGGCCGAGCACGGAGTGGGCACGGGTGAGCGCGGGCAGGGTCACCGGGACCGAGGCGAACGAGGCGCGGGCCCGGCCCGCGCGGTCGGCGGTACGGGAGTCGGCCCGCTCGGCGGCCTTGACCTCCTCGTAGCGCCGCTCGACCTCGACGATGTCGACCGGCCCGTCGGAGTCGAAGACGTGCGGGTGGCGGCGGACGAGCTTCGCGGCGAGCCCGGAGACGACCTCGGCCATCGCGACGGGCGGATGCGGTTCGGCCCGGAGCTCGGGTGCCGTGCCCGGGGTGCGGTCGGCGGATCGGCCCGCCGGTCCCGCGTCGTCGCTGTCGAGGATCGCGGCGTGGAAGAGCACCTGGTAGAGCACGTCGCCGAGCTCGCCGACGAGCTCCGCCCGGGTCGCCTCCGAGGGGTGGGCCGCGTGGCCGTGGAGGGCGGCGATGAGCTCGTGGGTCTCCTCGAGGAGGTACTTCTCGAGGCTCGTGTGGGTGTGCCCGGCGGCCCAGGGGCAGCGCGCCCGGATGAAGCCCATGATCTCCTCGATCGTGAGCTCGTCGGGATCCGGGCGCTCCCAGTCCATGTCAGGCGGCACCCGTCCGGGCGGCATCCGCCGCATCCGCGCTCGGCTCCGCGGCGGCCGGCGGATCGGGCACCGGGAAGATCACATCGAGGAAGCGGCTGACCCACTCGATGAGCGCCGAATCGGTCATGTCGCGCTTGTCGAAGCCGGTGCCGGCCTGCGGCTTGGGCACGAGGATCGACCGGATCGCCGGCTTGACGAGCGACTTCGGGTACAGCCGCTTGAGCCGCACCACCTGCGAGTCCTCCGGCTCGACCGGCGCGAAGCGGATGAAGTTGCCCTGCGCGACGATCTCGGCGACCCCCGAGGCCCGGGCGCGGATCCGCAGCCGTGCGATGTCGGCGAGGACCTCGACGGACTGCGGATAGGGGCCGTAGCGGTCGGTGAGCTCGGCGAGCACCTCGGCGATCCGGGACTCCTCGGTCGCCGCCGCGAGCTTGCGGTAGGCCTCGAGGCGGAGCCGCTCGTGGGAGACGTACTCGGTGGGCAGGTGGGCGTCGATCGGGAGCTCGACGCGCATCTCCGGCTCCTCGACCGCACCCTCGCCGCGGAAGTTCGCCACCGCCTCGCCGACGAGGCGGACGTAGAGGTCGAAGCCCACGCCCTCGATGTGGCCCGACTGCTGACCGCCGAGCAGATTGCCGGCCCCCCGGATCTCGAGGTCCTTCATCGCCACCTGCATGCCCGCCCCGAGCTCGGTGTGGGAGGCGAGCGTCTGGAGGCGGTCGTGGGCGGTCTCGGTGAGGAGGGTCTCCGGCGGGTAGAGGAAGTACGCGTAGGCGCGCTCGCGGCCGCGGCCCACCCGGCCGCGGAGCTGATGGAGCTGGGACAGGCCCATGCGCTCGGCGCGGTCGACGATGAGGGTGTTGGCGTTCGCGATGTCGATGCCGGTCTCGACGATCGTCGTGCACACGAGCACGTCGAACTTCTTCTCCCAGAAGTCGACGATGACCTGTTCGAGGCGCTGCTCGCTCATCTTGCCGTGGGCGACGGCGATCCGCGCCTCGGGCACGAGCTCGGCGAGGTGACCGGCGACCCGCTCGATGTCCTGCACCTTGTTGTGGATGAAGAACACCTGCCCCTCGCGCAGCAGCTCGCGGCGGATCGCGGCGGTGACCTGCCGGTCCTCGTAGCGGCCGACGTAGGTGAGCACCGGATGGCGCTCCTCCGGCGGGGTGGCCAGCGTCGACATCTCGCGGATCCCGGTGACGGCCATCTCGAGCGTGCGCGGGATCGGGGTCGCGCTCATCGCGAGCACGTCGACGTTCGTCCGCAGCGCCTTGAGGGTCTCCTTGTGCTCGACGCCGAACCGCTGCTCCTCGTCGATGATGACGAGGCCGAGGTCCTTGAACCGCACCTCGCCCGACAGCAGCCGGTGGGTGCCGATGACGACGTCGAGAGTGCCCGCGGCGAGATCGTCCTTGACCTTCTGGCTCGCGGCCGGGGTCTGGAACCGCGACAGCGCCCCGACGCTGACCGGGAACCCGGAGTAGCGCTCGCTGAAGGTCTCGAAGTGCTGCTGGACGAGCAGGGTCGTCGGCACGAGCACGGCGACCTGCTTGCCGTCCTGGATCGCCTTGAAGGCCGCCCGGACGGCGACCTCGGTCTTGCCGTAGCCCACGTCGCCGCAGATCAGGCGATCCATCGGGATCTCCTTCTCCATGTCGGCCTTGACCTCGTCGATCGTCGTGAGCTGGTCCGGGGTCTCGACGTAGTGGAACGCGTCCTCGAGCTCCCGCTGCCACGGGGAGTCGCCGGAGAACGCGAAGCCGCGGGTCGCGCGGCGCGCGGAGTAGAGGCGGATGAGCTCTCCGGCGATCTCCTTGACCGCCTTGCGGGCCCGCGCCTTCGTCTTCGACCAGTCGGAACCGCCCATCTTGTTGACGCTCGGGCTCTCCCCGCCGACGTAGCGGGTGACCTGGTCGAGGGCGTCGGAGGGGACGTAGAGGCGGTCGCCGGGCTGGCCGCGCTTCGAGGGCGCGTACTCGATGACGAGGTACTCGCGGGTGTGGGCGGCCTCGCCGCGGCCGGCGGTGCGCTGGACGAGCTCGACGAAGCGCCCCACGCCGTGCTGCTCGTGGACGACGAAGTCGCCGGGGCTGAGGTCGAGCGGGTCGACCTGGTTGCGCTTGCGGCGCGCGGGCAGCCGGCGCATGTCCTTGGTCGAAGCGGCCGCCGCCCGGCCGAGGACGTCGGCCTCGGTGAGGACCGCGAGCTTCGCGGACTCGATGACGAAGCCGCCGAACGCCGCCGCCGTGGTCACCGTCACCGTGCCCGGGGTGCCGGGCGCGGTGAGGTCCTCGGCGAGCGCGGCGGGCACCTCGGCCTCGGTGAACACCTCGACGAGGCGGGCTCCGGGACCGCGGCCCTCGGTGAGGACGTAGACGCTCCACTGCTCGTGGGTGAGGGCGCGGACGTCGGCGAGGATCGCCTCGACGTCGCCGGAGTAGCCGCGGGGCGCGCGGGCGTCGATGTCGACGACGACGTCGGATTCGCCGACGAGCTCGGAGTCGACGGCGAATCCGCCGATCTCCCACCACGGCAGGCCGATGAGCCCGGCCGCCTCGCGGGTCTGCGTCAGCGTCCGGAAGCTCGCCGCCGACAGATCGATCGGCGACTCTCCCCCGCCGGCGGCGCCGGTCCAGGCGGCGGCGAGGAACTCCTCGGTGGTGGCGACGAGGTCCTCTGCGCGCGCGGTGACCTTCTCCGGCGCGGTGACGAGGATCCGGGTGTGCTCCGGGAGGCAGGCGAGCAGCGGCTCCATCCCGTCGGCGAGGACGGGGGCGAGGGACTCCATGCCGTCGACGGCGATGCCCTCGGCGATCTTCTCGAGCATCTCGCGGGCCGCGGGCAGGGTGTCGACGAGGCCGGCGGCGCGCTCGCGGACGGTCGGGGTGAGGAGCACCTCGCGGCACGGCGGCGCCCAGAGCTCGAACTCGGCTCCGTCGGCGACGGGCAGCGAGCGCTGATCGGCGACGCCGAACGGACGGATCTCGTCGACCTCGTCGCCGAAGAACTCGAGACGCAGGGCGTGGTCCTCGGTCGGCGGGAACACGTCGAGGATGCCGCCGCGCACCGCGTACTCCCCGCGCCGGGACACCATGTCGACGCGCGAGTAGGCGAGCGCGGAGAGCTGTTCGGCGAGCGCGGAGAGCTCAGCGGTGTCCCCCGTGCGCAGCGCGACGGGCTCGAGCTCGCCGAGCCCCTTGACGAGGGGCTGGAGGAGCGCGCGCACCGGGGCCACGACGACGGACAGCGCGGAGCCGGGCTGCGGATGCGCGAGCTTCCGGAGGACGGAGAGCCGGCGGCCGACGGTGTCGGAGCGGGGCGAGAGCTTCTCGTGGGGCAGCGTCTCCCAGCTCGGGAACATCGCGACCTGCGCGGCCGGGAGGTGGTCGGCGAGGGCGGTCTCGAGCTCCTCGGCCTCGCGTCCGGTCGCGGTGACGACGAGGACGGTGCCGGTGCCGGCCGCCTCGGCGACGAGCGCCGGCCACAGTCCCTTGACGGCGTTGACGGTGCCGTGGAGGTTCGTCGTGTCGCCGAGCGCGGTGACGGCGTCGGCGAAGGTCGGGTGGGCGCGCAGCGTGGTGGTGATTCCGGTCAGAGACACGCGCTCCAGTCTACTCGCGGGCACGGACCGGCGGCATGCGGACTCGGATCGCCCGTCCAGGCCCGTCTGCGACACTGGATGCATGAGTCGGATCCAGCACTCCCCGTCCTCCGGGACCGATCTCGCCGCCGACCTCGGCCGGTCGATGACCCGCTTCCTCCACCCCGTCGTGCTGCTCGGCCTCATGTGGCTGATCCGCGCGGCGGACTTCGTCCTCCCCGGCACGTTCACCACCTACGGCATCCGGTCGTGGGACGTCACGAGCGCCTTCGGACTCGTCCTCGCGCCGCTGCTCCACTCCGGCTGGGGGCACCTCGTCGCGAACTCGGTGCCGTTCCTCGTCCTCGGCCTGCTCGTCGCCGCCGAGGGGGCGCGCCGGTTCTGGCTCGTCACCGCGACGATCGCGGTGGTCGGCGGGATCGGCACGTGGCTGGTGAACCTGCCGGGCACGGTGACGGTGGGTGCGTCCGGGCTGGTGTTCGGCTGCTTCGGCTATCTGCTCGTCCGCGCCTTCGTCGTCCGGTCGCTCTCCCACCGGATCGGTTCGGTCGTCGTGGCGGTCATCGTCGTCATGGCGTTCGGCGCCTCGATGCTCACCGGCGTCCTCCCGCTCTATCCGGGGATCTCCTGGCAGGGGCATCTGTTCGGGGCGCTCGGCGGCGGGCTCGCCGCCGTCTGGCTGGGCCGGGCGGACAACCGTCGCGCGGCCCGGCGGGAGGCCCTGCGCGCTCGGACCGCCGACCCGTACGGGCTGCGCGAGCTCGGTCTCTGAGGCTCCCCCGGCCGGGGGGTCCCGCTCAGCCGTCGGCGAGGCGCCCGTGGAAGCGCTGCTGGGCAGCCTCGAGCCCCTCTGCGACGAGGATCTCGACCGCATCCGCAGCGTCCTCGACGAGGATCGGCAGCGTCTTCTGCTCCTCGGCGGTGAAGGGCTTGAGCACGTAGTCCGCGGTGTCCATCCGGCCGGGCGGACGGCCCACCCCGGCCCGCACGCGCAGGTAGTCCTTGGTGCCGAGCGACTGCGTCATCGACCGCAGACCGTTGTGGCCGCCCTCTCCCCCGCCGCGCTTGAGCTTGATCGAGTCGAAGGGCAGGTCGACGTCGTCGTGGACGGCGATGATGCGCTCGGGGGTGATCGAGTGGAACTGGGCGAGCTGCGCGACCGGCGGACCGGAGACGTTCATGTAGGTCAGCGACTGCATGACGACGACGCGGGGGCCGGGCAGTCCGCCGACGATCCCCAGACGTCCGGTCGCGGCGATCGCCTTCGCCTTCGTGCTCGTCAGGGTGCCGCCGATCCGCTCGACGAGCGCCTCGGCGACCATGTGGCCGATGTTGTGGCGGGTCCGGGCGTACTTCCGCCCCGGATTGCCCAGCCCGATGATGAGCCAGGTGTCACCGGCCATCGCTCCCCCTTCGTCGCTCACGGCGTCCTGCGCCGGATCCACTGTACCGGCCGCCAGAACGCCGCAGGGGCGCCGACCCTTCCGGATCGGCGCCCCTGCGGGATGCGGCGCGGTGCGCGGATCAGTCCTCGGACTTCTCCTCGTCGCCTTCGCCCTCGCCCTCGGAGTCGCCCTCGTCCTCGGCATCCTCGCTCGGCTCGGCACCGGTCGAAGCGGCGACCTCCTCGTCGACGGCCTCGGACTCGAGCTCGGCCTCGAGCTGCTCCTCGGAGAGTTCGGCGGAGATGTTGACGACGAGCATCTCGGGATCGGCGACGAGCTCGGTGCCCTGCGGCAGGGTGACGTCGGCGGCGAAGATGTGCTCGCCGACATCGCGGCCCTCGACGGAGACCTCGAAGTACTCGGGGATGTGCGTCGCCTCGGCGAGCACGAGGAGGGTCTGGTTGTCGACCGACACGATGGTGCCGGGTGCGGCCTCGCCCTCGACGTGGACCGGGACGTCGACCTCGATCTTCTCGCCGCGCTTGACGATGATGAGATCGACGTGCTCGATGATGCGGGTCACGGGGTGGACCTGGACCTCACGGGCGATCGCGAGCTCGTTCTTCGTCGCATCGGGGTTCTCGATCTCGAGCAGCGCGTTCGAGGTCTTGAGCGCCATCATCGTGGCGTGGCCCTCGAGGGTGAGGTGGATGGGGTCCTGGCCATGGCCGTAGAGGACGGCGGGGATACGATCGGCGCGGCGGATCCGGCGGGCTGCGCCCTTGCCGAACTCGGTGCGGCGCTCTGCGATGAGTTTGGCGTCGACTGCCATGTGAAGCTCCTTCTCGGTGGTGTGGACACCACGGCGAACAATCCTCGTGGTGCCGACTCCCGGAGCCGTGCACGTGAAGACCGCGTCGATAACGGAGTGCCGGGACACCGGCCTCCCTCGCCGAGGCAACCAGACAAGCATAGGCGCCCGCGGCCCGGGTCGCCAATCCGCCCCCGCCCGGAGGAACGCCCGCGGCGCCCGCCGACCGGTGTCGACGGGCACCGCGGGAGCGAGCGGGTGCCGCTCAGAGATTGAACAGGCTGGTGACCGAGCCGTCCTCGAACACCTCGTGCACCGCCCGCGCGAGCAGCGGGGCGATCGAGAGCACGGTGAGCTTGTCGAACTTCATGTCTTCGGAGAGCGGCAGGGTGTTCGTCACGATGACCTCCTTGGCCACCGAGTCGCGCAGCCGTTCGACGGCAGGGCCGGAGAACACCGCGTGCGTCGACACGATGACGACGCCGGTCGCACCGGCCTCCATGCAGGCGTCGGCGGCCTGGACGATCGTGCCGCCGGTGTCGATCATGTCGTCGACGAGCACCGCGGTCCGGCCCTCGACCTCGCCCACCACGCGGTTGGCCTTGGTCGAGTTCGGCCGCGAGATGTCCCGGGTCTTGTGGATGAAGGCGAGCGGGACCCCGCCGAGGCTGGCCGACCAGTTCTCGGCGACCTTGATCCGGCCGGCATCCGGGGAGACCACCGCGAGCTCACCGGGGTGGTTCTCCTTGACGTAGTCGGCGAGGATCGGCAGCGCGACGAGGTGATCGACCGGGCCGTCGAAGAAGCCCTGGATCTGCGCGGTGTGGAGGTCGACGGTGATGATGCGGTCGGCGCCGGCGGTCTTGTACATGTCGGCGACGAGGCGCGCCGAGATCGGCTCGCGGCCGCGGTGCTTCTTGTCCTGCCGGGCGTACGGGAAGAACGGGGCGATGACGGTGATCCGCTTGGCCGAGGCGCGCTTGAGCGCGTCGACCATGAGGAGCTGCTCCATGAGCCAGTCGTTGATCGGCGAGCAGTGCGACTGCATGACGAACACGTCGGTGCCGCGCACGGACTCGGAGAACCGCACGTAGATCTCGCCGTTGGCGAAGTTGTAGACGTCGGTGGGCAGCAGCTCGGTGCCCAGGCACTCCGCGACCTGCTCGGCGAGCTCCATGTTGGCCCGGCCGGTGACGAGGACGAGCTTCTTCTCCCCGGCTGTGGTGATCGAGTTCACTTACTCCGACTCCTTCTGCGCCTGCGCGGCCGCCTGCGCTGCGGGTGTGCCCGGTCGCTGTTCGACGACCCAGTTCTCAACATTACGCTGTGGCGCCACGGTCATCGCGAGCGCACCCGGGGGAACGTCCTTCCGGATCACCGTCCCGGCCCCCGAGTAGGCGCCGTCGCCCACGGTGACGGGGGCGACGAACATCGTGTCCGAGCCGGTGCGGACATAGGACCCCACCGTCGTGTGGTGCTTCTCCACGCCGTCGTAGTTGACGAACACCGACGAGGCCCCGATGTTCGAGTACTCCCCGATCGTGGCGTCGCCGACGTAGCTCAGGTGCGGGACCTTCGAGCCGGTGCCGATCCGCGCGTTCTTCGTCTCGACGAACGTGCCGATCTTGCCCTCGGCCCCGAGCTCGGTGCCCGGGCGGAGGTAGGCGAACGGCCCCACCGACGCACCGGCGCCGACGACCGCGAGCTGGCCGTGGGTGCGCACGATCTGGGCCCCCTCCCCCACCTCGGTGTCGGTGAGGGTGGTGTCCGGCCCGATCACCGCGTGCGCGGCGATGTCGCAGGCGCCGTGGAGCTGGACCCCGGGCAGGAGGGTGACATCGGGCTGCAGGGTGACGTCGGAGTCGATCCACGTCGTGTCCGGATCGACCACCGTGACGCCGGCGCGCATCCAGTCCTCGACGATGCGGCGGTTGAGCTCCTTGCCGAGCTGCGCGAGCTGCACGCGGTCGTTCGCACCCTCGACCTGCCACACGTCCTCGGTGGTGAGCGCGGCGACGCGGGCACCGGTGGCGCGCGCGATCTGGATGACGTCGGTGAGGTACTTCTCCCCCTGCGCGTTGTCGGTGCCGACCTGTGCGAGGGATTCGCGGAGCACGGCGGCGTCGAAGGCGTAGATCCCGGAGTTGATCTCGGTGATCCGCTTCTGGTGCTCGTCGGCGTCCTTCTCCTCGACGATCCGCTCGAGGTCGCCGGCCGCGTCGCGCACGATCCGGCCGTACCCGCGCGGGCGGGCGACCTGGGCCGACAGCACGGTGACGGCGTCCTGCTGGGACTCGTGGTACTCGACGAGCGTGCTCAGCGTGTGGGCGGTGAGGAGCGGCACGTCGCCGTAGGTCACCACGACGGTGCCGGTGAGGTCGTCGGGCAGCTGGGTGAGCGCGCACTCGGTGGCCCGCCCGGTGCCCGGGATGTCGTCCTGGTCCGCGACGAGGACCGTGCGGTCGATGACCTCGGCGATGCCGGAGACGTGCTCGGCGACCTGCTCGCGCGCGTGCCGGAGGACGACGACGAGGTGCTCCGGGGCGGTGCCTGCGGCGGCGCTGATCGCGTGGTGGAGCAGCGAGCGCCCGCCGATCGGGTGGATCACCTTGGGGGTGACCGACTTCATCCGGGTCCCCTCGCCGGCGGCGAGGACGATGACCGCTGCGGGTCGGTGCTGGGTCATGGGGGTGAACTCCTCTGCTGCGGGAATCGGGCCGCGCGGGCTGCCGGGGCGTCGCTCCGCCCCTAGGACTCGAACCTAGACTGCACGGCTCCAAAGGCCGGCGTGCTGCCATTACACCAGGGCGGATCGACACGGCTGCGACCCCGTGCCGGCACGCCCCAATCTTGCCACTAAGGTGGAACCTATGGAAATTCTCCGCGACGTCCTCGTCTTCATCCACCTCCTCGGCATGGCGATCATCATCGGCGCCTATTTCGCCAACATGCGCGCCCCGCGCGTGGTCGCCGGAATGCTCCACGGAGCCTACCTCCAGCTCGCCACCGGGCTGCTGCTCGTCACCGTCCTCGAGTTCACCGAGGGCGTCGAGGTCAACCACATGAAGATCGGCATCAAGCTCCTGCTCGCGATCCTCGTCGCGGTCTTCGCCTTCCTCGGCCGCCGCCAGGAGAAGAGGGCGGGCACCGCCGCGTCCGCCGCCGCGCGCGCGGACGGCTACGCCGGGGACACCGCGCCGAGCGCCCCGGTCGCCCACTCGTCCGCGACGATGGCCCACCTGACCTTCGGCGCGGCCGTGCTCGCGGTCCTCGTCGCCGTCTTCGTCTGATCGGCGCCCGACCTCGACGACCCCGCCGGGTCTTCGGACCCGCACCCCGGCCGGCGACCGCTCCTGCGGTCGCCGGCCGGACCGCTTCCCGTCCCGGACCGGACGCCCCGGACCGGCGCGTCCGCACCTCCAGGTAGATTGCGTGTCACCATGACCTCACCCTTCGAATTCCTCAACGAGCCGCCCACCCGCCGCGATCCCGCCGCGGATCGCGCAGCAGACACCGCGGCGACCGCATCGGCACCCGCCCGCAGCGGCACCGGCCCCGGGCCGGGGGCCTCGGCGAGCGCGCTCCTCGAGGGGCTCAACGCCCAGCAGATCGCCGCGGTCGAGCACAGCGGATCCCCGCTCCTCATCGTCGCCGGCGCAGGTTCGGGCAAGACCACGGTGCTCACCCGCCGCATCGCCCACGCCCTGCGGACCGGGCGCGCCCACCCCGGTCAGGTGCTCGCCATCACCTTCACGAACAAGGCCGCCCGGGAGATGGTCGAGCGGATCACCGAACTCGTCGGACCGCCCGCCCGCAGCATGTGGATCTCGACCTTCCACTCCGCGTGCGTGCGGATCCTCCGCCGCGAGGCGAAGGCCCTGGGGATGAAGTCGAACTTCACGATCTACGACTCCCAGGACTCGCTGCGCCTCGTCACCCAGTGCGTGCGCGAGGCCGGACTCGATTCGAAGAAGTTCACCCCGCGCTCGCTCCAGCACCGGATCTCCAATCTCAAGAACGACCTCCTCACCGCGGACGACTTCAGCTCCCGGGCACAGGAGAACAACCCGTCGGAGCAGGCGCTCGCGGAGGTCTACCGGCGCTACTCGGAGCGCCTGCGGCTGGCGAACGCCTTCGACTTCGACGACCTCATCATGGAGACGGTGCACCTGCTCGACGCGTTCGACGACATCGCGGCGAACTACCGGGCCCGGTTCGCCCACATCCTCGTCGACGAGTACCAGGACACCAATCCGGCGCAGTACCGGCTCATCCGGGCGCTCGCCGGGGCTGACCTCCCCGCTCCCACCGCCGAACTCACCGTGGTCGGCGACGCGGATCAGTCGATCTACGCCTTCCGCGGCGCCACGGTGCGCAACATCGTCGAGTTCGAGGAGGACTTCCCGCAGGCCCGGGTCATCCTCCTCGAGCAGAACTACCGGTCGACCCAGAACATCCTCACCGCGGCCAATGCGGTGATCTCCCACAACGACGATCGCAAGGACAAGCGCCTGTGGACCGACGCCGGTCCCGGGGAGCCGGTGACCGGCTGGGTCGCGGAATCGGAGCAGGCCGAGGCCCGCTTCATCACCGAGAAGATCGACGCGCTCATGGACGAGAGCGGCCTGACCTACGGCGACTTCGCGGTGTTCTACCGGACGAACGCCCAGTCCCGCGCGATCGAGGACGCCCTCATGCGGGCGGGCATGCCGTACAAGGTCGTCGGCGGCACGCGGTTCTACGAGCGCAAGGAGATCAAGGACGCCCTCGCCTACCTCCGAGTCATCGCGAACCCGGACGACGACGTCAACCTGCGCCGGATCCTCAACGTCCCCAAGCGGTCGATCGGCGACCGGACCGAGGCCTTCATCGGGGCGCTCGCGGAGCGGGAGCGGATCAGCTTCGCCGCCGCGCTCGACCGCGCCGAAGAGGCACCCGGCCTGTCGAGCCGCTCGCTCGGGCCGATCGCCCGCTTCCGCACGCTGCTCGCCGACCTCCGGACCACCGCCGAGGGCGCCCCGGTGTCCCGCATCCTCGAATCGGTCCTCGAGCAGACCGGCTACCTCGCCGAGCTCCACGCGAGCACGGATCCGCAGGACGAATCGCGCGTCGACAACCTCGCCGAGCTCGTCGCGGTCGCCGAGGACTTCGGACGGACGCACGAGACCGGCACCCTCGACGAGTTCCTCGAACAGGTGTCACTGTCCTCCGACGCCGACCAGATCCCCGACCAGGACGTCGGCGAGGTCACCCTCATGACGCTCCACACCGCCAAGGGGCTCGAGTTCCCCGTCGTGTTCCTCACCGGCCTCGAGGACGGCACCTTCCCCCACCAGCGCTCGTTCAGCTCGAGCACGGAGCTCGCCGAGGAGCGGCGGCTCGCCTATGTCGGCCTCACCCGGGCCCGGAAGAAGCTGTTCCTCTCCCGCGCGGAGACCCGCAGCATGTGGGGCCAGCCCGCGTACAACCCTCCCAGCCGGTTCCTCAGCGAGCTCGGAGAGGGACTCGTCGACTGGGAGAGCACCGGCACGCTGAGCTCCGGCGGGCCAGCGGACCGGGCGTTCGGCTCTGCATGGAGCCCCGGCTCCCGGGCCGGGAGCTCCGGCCGCGGCGGACGGCCGGGCGGTGCGCGCGCCGGCACCTCGCCGGGCGGGTTCCCCAATCGCATCCGGCCCAATCGGGAGGTCCCGCAGGTGGAGCCGGGCGATCGGGTGTCCCACGATGCGTTCGGCCTCGGCACGGTGACCGAGGTCGCCGGGGCCGGCGATAAGACCGTCGCGACGGTGGACTTCGGCTCGGAGGGGACCAAGCGGCTCCTCATGCGCTACGCCCCGGTCGAGAAGCTCGACTGAGCCCGGACAGCATGCGGGGCCGACACCGTCCGGTGTCGGCCCCGCGTCGCGCTCACGGGCGCATCTCAGCGTTTCGGGATCATTTCTCGCCGGCGCCGTCGTCGCCGACCCGCTGGTCCGCGGCGTCGCGGCCCTGCTGGACCTGGTCGTCGAACTTGCCGCCGCCGACGCCCGAGGCGGCGTCCTGCGCCTTGTCGAGGCCCTGATCGCTGACCTGCTCGCCCTTCTCGCTGTTGAGGGCGTCCTGGGCCTTGTTGCCGAGATCTCCGAAGCTCATGGGTTTCTCCTTCACAGTGGGATCGGACGGGCTGGTCCCGTCCCTGCTCCCATCCTGACATCGCCACCCGGCGGTGTAAACGGCAGACGTTCGGGACCTGTGCCCGCATCTCGGCACGGGCGGTGAGCCCTCCTCAGCCGCCGGGCACGGCCTCAGCCGCCGGGTGAGGGGTTCAGCCGCCGGGCACGGTCAGACTCAGGGTGAGGAGCAGCGCCGAGACGAACACCATGGTGAGCATGTCGGTGCCGCGTGCGCGGTTGACCCAGATGTCGCCCCACGGGGAGGGCAGCGCGCGGAGCACGGCGAGCGCCAGCGGGCACGCGGCGAGCGCGATCCCGCCGAGCCGGAAGTCGATCACGGCGAGCGCCGCCGACGCGAGGATCCACAGCAGGCACACGAGGAGGAGCCAATCCCGCCTCGTGGGGTTGGAGTACCGGCGCTTCCAGTAGATCCACCGCTTGGAGATCGGGTTGCGCCCCTTGGAGGTGCGCCGCAGGTCCGGGCGGGCGCGCCCGGCGGCGTGCCGTCCGCGCGGGCGGCGGTCCGCGCCGCCGACGACCCGGCCCCCGGCCGGACGGCCGGGGGCGGGTGGTGCGGACTGCGGATCAGTGGAAGAAATGTCGGGTACCCGTGAAGTACATCGTCAGGCCGGCCGCTTCGGCGGCCGCGACGACCTCCTCGTCGCGGATCGAGCCGCCCGGCTGCACGACGGCGGTGACGCCGGCGCGGATGAGCACCTCGAGCCCGTCGGCGAACGGGAAGAACGCATCGGAGGCCGCGACCGCACCGCGTGCGCGCTCCTCGCCGGCCCGCTCGACGGCGAGGTGCGCGGAGTCGACCCGGTTGACCTGTCCCATTCCCACGCCGACGGCGGCGGAGTCCCGGGCGAGCAGGATCGCGTTCGACTTCACCGCCCGGCAGGCGCGCCAGGCGAACGCGAGGTCGGCGAGGGTCCGCTCGTCGGCGGCCCGGCCGGCGGCCAGGGTCCAGTTCTCCGGTGCGTCCCCGGCGGCCTGGAACACGTCGCGGTCCTGGACGAGCAGACCGCCGGAGATCTGGCGGTACTCGGTCTCCGGGGCGGCCGGCTCCCCGAGCTCGAGGAGACGGAGGTTCTTCTTGCGCCGGAGCACCTCGAGCGCCTCGGGAGCGAACGCCGGTGCGGCGACGACCTCGGTGAAGATCGGGGAGATCGACTCCGCGAGCTCGACGGTGACCTCGCGGTTGACGGCGATGACGCCTCCGTAGGCGGACACCGGGTCGCACTCGTGGGCCTTGCGATGCGCCTCGGCGACGGTGTCCCCGGTGGCGATGCCGCACGGGTTGGCGTGCTTGATGATCGCGACCGCCGGCTCCGCGAAGTCGTAGGCGGCCCGGATCGCGGCGTCGGTGTCCTGGTAGTTGTTGTAGGACATCTCCTTGCCGCCGAGCTGCCGGGCGTTGGCGATGCCCCCGGCGCCGGGCGCGGCGTACACGGCCGCCGACTGGTGCGGGTTCTCCCCGTAGCGCAGGTCCGCGGCCTTCTCCACGGCGAGACCGAAGAACCCGGGCTGCCCTGCTGCGGAATCGTGCTCGGCGCCGGCGGAGGCCTCCTGCGCGGCCGCATCCTGCTCGCCGAACCACGTCGCGACGGCGACGTCGTAGGCGGCGGTGTGCTCGAAGGCGGTCTGCGCCAGCCGGCGCCGCGCGGCGAGGTCGAATCCCCGGCCGGAGGCCGCTTCGACGACCTCGGCGTAGCGGCTCGGATCGGTGACGACGGCGACGCTCGGGTGGTTCTTCGCCGCTGCGCGCACCATCGAGGGTCCGCCGATGTCGATCTGCTCGACGCAGTCGTCGAATCCGGCGCCCGAGGCGACGGTCTCGCTGAACGGGTAGAGGTTGACGACGACGAGGTCGAACGCCTCGACGCCGAGGTCGGCGAGCTGCGCGACGTGGTCGGGCTTCCGGGTGTCGGCGAGGATGCCGGCGTGGACCCGGGGATGGAGGGTCTTGACGCGGCCCTCGAGGCATTCGGGGAAGCCGGTGAGCTCCTCGACCGGGGTGACGTCGACCCCGGCCTCGGCGATCCGCGCGGCGGTCGAGCCGGTCGACACGATCGTCACCCCGGCTGCGGCCAGCCCGGTGGCGAGTTCGGTGAGTCCGGTCTTGTCGTAGACGCTGATGAGCGCGCGACGGATGGGCCGTACGGCTTCCACTGGTTCTCCTTCGTTCGGTGCGGTTCAGCTCCCGGCCGCAGCGGTCGGCAGGTAGCCGGTGACGCGGCGGTCGGCGATGTGCAGGGGGTGTTCGGCGAGGAAGGCGAGCAGGTCGACGATGGCGGTGCGCTCGACGGCGCGGATCCGCTCGTGCAGCGTGTCCTCGGTGTCCTCGTCGTGCACCGCGAGAGGGAACTGGGCGATGATCGGCCCGGTGTCCACCCCCTCGTCGACGAGGTGGATCGTCGCCCCGGTGACCTTGACCCCGTGCGCGAGGGCGTCGCGGACGCCGTGCGCTCCGGGGAACGACGGGAGGAGCGCGGGGTGGGTGTTGATGATGCGCTGGGAGTAGCGGGCGACGAACTCCGGGCCGAGGATGCGCATGAATCCCGCCGAGACCACCCAATCGGGCTCGAAGGCGGCGACGGCGGCGGTGAGCGCGCTGTTCCACGCTGCGCGGTCGGGGTGCTCGCGCGGGGCGACGACGAAGGTCTCGACGCCGGCGGCGCGCGCCCGGTCGAGCACTCCTGCGGCGGGGGTGTCGGAGCCGACGGCGACGATCTCGACGCTCCGCCGGGCGGCGTGCGAATCGTGCGCGCCGGGGTCCGCAGCGGGATCGCGGACGACGAACGCGTCGAGCACGGCCTGGGTCAGGCTGCCGGATCCGGAGGCGAGGAGAACACAGCGCACCCCGCCATTCTATGCCAGACTGATCGGGTGAGCCCCGTGGACCAGGAACCCCGCACCGACTCGACCGCGACCGACGAGGAGACCGCGCGCCGGGCGGCCGCCCGCAACCGCGAGGGCACGATCCTCGCGCTGCTGTTCGGCGGTGCGCTGCTCGCCACGACGCTCCCGCTCCCCTACCGGATGGCGGCCGGGGTGCTCGCGATCGCGGCTCTCGTCTGGGTCGTGCGGTACTTCATCGCCGGAGCGCGCACGAAGCAGAAGGGCAACTGGATCCTCCTCGGCGTGCTCGCCGCGCTCAGCTGCCTCTACATGCTGCTCTCGACCCTCGGGACGCTCGCCATCTGGCCGGTCCAGGCGGAGTACGAGTCGTGCCTCCGCGAGGCGATCACCCAGCAGGCGACGGTGGGCTGCACCACCGAGTACAACACCGGGCTGTCCTCGTGGTTCGAGGAGATGACCGGTCAGCCGTTCCCCGGCTGATCCCCGAACTCCGCTGAGCCGGCGGCCAGGTCGCGCCGTCAGGAACGGTCGTCCGGCTCGGGGCGTCCGGCGAGCTGCAGCATCCCCCAGCCGATGAGCGCGCCGCACCCCGTCCCCGCCGCGAGCGCGCCGGCGAGGAGCAGCGGGCGGACGCCGAATTCCGCGAGTCCGCCGGGGCCGATCGCACCGGTGGCGAACAGTCCGACGAGAAGCGCGCAGACGGCGATCTCCACGACGAGGACGAGGACCGCGCGCAGGTCGGTGACGTGCCAGGCGGGCCTGCCGATCACGGCGACGAGGCCGCAGAGGAGGACGGCGAGCGGCGCGACGACCGCCCAGGCCGGCGGGTCCTGGGGCACGACGGCGAGGAGGGGGAAGCCGGGGAGCGGCACCTCGACCGCGGTGAATGGCGAGGCGAGCGCCCCGTCCGCGAGCATGATCCCGGCTCCGGACACCCAGGACAGCCCGAGCACGAGCACCGTCGGGGCGAACAGGAGCTGGACGACGGCGAGCCCGATCCCCGCGGCGGTCGGGTCCGAATAGAGGCCGACCACGGCGGCGGCGCGGTCCCACCCGAATGCGAGAGCGGCCAGGACGGCGAGGGCGCCGACGATGAGCAGTCCGAGGCCCGCGCGACGGAACGCCGCATGGCCCGAGCCGAGGGCGGCCTCCCACCGGGGTCCGCCCGCGCTCCTCATCCCGTCGCGCACGGCGTCGGCGATCGCGTGCCGACCGAGGCCGACGCCGATCGCCGTCCAGAGGACGAGCACGGTCCGGAGGAGTCCGAGGACCCCGGGGGCGATGTCGCCGAGGACGAGGGCGGGGACGAGGATCCCGAGCCCGAGGACCCCGCCGAGAGCGATTCTGGCGACGTTCCGCGGACGGGCGGCACCCGTCGCCGCCGGAGCGCCGAGCGCGGCGTCGACGTCGAGCGCGTGCCGGGTGCGGCGGGCGGCGTGGTGGACGAGGAGCCAGACCGCGAGGGTGAGCGCGGTCGGCGGCAGCAGATGGACATGGGTCTCGGTGCGTCCGCCGAGGCCGTGGACCACCCCGAGTCCGGTGGCCGCCCAGGCGGTGATGGCCGAGAGCGGACGCTGCTCGGCGATCCCGATGAACCACGCGAGGGTGGACAGGGCGAGGGCTGCGGGGACGAGGACGAGGAGTGCGCGTGCTCCCTCGGCGGCTCCGATGACGGCCGGGTGCCGCCCGATCCCCCGAGCCCGCCGGGGGGTGTCCGCTGATCTCTCCACCCGTGCCATGATGCCCGATCCGCCATCGCATGTGGCCGGTTCGACACACCCGGGGATCGGCCTCCGTGATAATTTTGGTGCCGTACGCACAGTGCGACCCATCGACGACGAGGAACGATTCCCCATGAGCTCCGGCAGCAATCTCCCTCCCGGCTCCGCGGGCGATCCGCGCGGCCCGCAGGGCTGGCAGCAGCCCCCGGCAGGCGGCTCCGGCGACGTCCCGCCCCCGCCCGGCTACGCCCCCGGCGGCGGCTGGGGCGGGCAGCTGCAGGGCACCCCGCCGCCGGCCTATTCGGCCTCCGGACCGCAGCAGGGCACCCCTCCCCCGGCGTACTCCGCCTCGGGCCCGGCCATGAGCACCGGCGGACAGACCCCGCAGCCCGCCCCGGCACCGGGCTACGTCCCGCCGGCGCAGCAGCAGGGGAAGAAGAAGTCGAAGATGCCGCTCATCCTGTCGCTCGCGGCGGTCGGTGTGGTCCTCCTCCTCGTCATCATCGGCGCGGTCGTGGTGAACTCGGTCAACCGCTCGCAGTACGGCCCGGACACCGTGGCCCAGGAGTACCTCACGGCGCTCGAGAACCAGGACTTAGCGGCGGCCAACGAGATCGCGGCGCCCACCGTGCCGAACGGCGCGAACGAGATGCTCCTCGACCCCAAGTACGCGGCGAACTCGCAGGAGAAGATCGCCGACGCCCGGGTCGAGGACACGACGATCAACGGCGACACCGCGACGATCCAGGCGAGCTACACGCTCGGCGGACAGCCCCACGAGCTCACCCTCAACGCGAACAAGGAGGGGCGACAGGGCCTGTTCTTCGACAACTGGGTGCTCACCGGTCCGGTCCTCCAGACCATCGCGATCGAGCTGCCCAAGATCGAGGGCGCGACGATCAACGACCAGGAGTTCGTCGCCGAGGATGCCGGCCGCACCGAGTACGCGGTGATGCCGGGCACCTATGCGGTGGCCACTCCGGACAACAAGTACGTCCAGGCGGGCTCCGACCAGGTCACCGTGGGCTTCTCCCCCACCGAGCAGCCCCAGCCGGCGTCGATGAACATCACCGTCGAGCCGACCGACGCCTTCCAGACCGACGTGCAGAAGGCGGTCGAGGACGCGATCAACGAGTGCGCGAAGAAGAAGGATCTCGAGCCCGAGGGCTGCCCGTTCGGGATCGGCGGGACCGATCAGCGCACCGGGGTCAATGCGATCGACGACGGCGTGGACGGAACGGTGAAGTACACCATCACCAAGCAGCCCAGGGTCTCCGCGTCGATGAGCTCGGACCTCTCGGCTGGCTCCTTCTTCACCTCGTCGGTGGGCAAGATGGAGTTCACCATGGATTCCGAGACCCAGGGCAGCGGAGCCTGGACCGGCAGCGGTGATCTCAGCGTCTCCGGGTCGGTGACCATCGAGGGGGATTCGGTCTCGATCGAGTTCTTCTGACGAGCTCCGCCCGCCGCGTCCGACGGCGCCGACCGCACGGTCGGCGCCGTCTCGCGTATCCGGCCCCACGGCCGGCAGATCCGAGTCCGCGGCGCCCGCTGGGCCCGCCTGCCGGGCGCGGGAGCTCAGCCCACCGTGCGCACGGGTGCGGGCACCCGGGCCGTCGCCTCGAACCAGGCGGCCGCGGCGAGCACCCCGGCGTCGTCGAAGCGGCGCCCGGCGATCTGCAGTCCGATCGTGCGTCCGTCGCCGGTGTACCCGGCGTTGACGCTCGCGGCCGGCTGCTCGGACATGTTGTACGGCACGGTGTAGGAGATGTGCCCCATCGGCTGATCGGGATCGTCGAACGGCATGGGGCGCTCGGCGGGGAACGCGGCGACCGGGGCGACCGGCGACAGGACGAGATCGAACCCGGCGGTCGCGCGCACGGTGACCTGCCGCATCGTCTGGATGCTCTGGTAGCAGCGGAGCACCTCGGACCCGGCCACGTCCGCCCCGGCCGTGCACCACCGGGCGACATAGGGGAGGATGCGCCGCTGGTCCTCGATGCCGAGGGCGCTGTAGTCGACCCAGGAGCGCACCCTCCAGAAGCGGTCGACGTCGGAGAGGAGGCCCTCGTCCATGAAGGGCTCGATCCGCTCGACCTCCGCGCCGGCGGCGGCGAACCGCTCGGCGGCGGCGTCGACCGCCGCGGCGACCTCGGGATCGGTGCCCATCCCGCAGCCGGCCGTCGTGTGCACGGCGATCCGCAGCCCGGCGGGATCGAAGCCCGACGCGGTGTAGTCCCCCTCGTAGGGCGGCAGCTCGGAGTAGTCGCGGTCGTCGGGCCGGCCGATCACCGTCATCGCCCGGCGGAGGTCGTCGACCGTCCGGGCGAGCGGGCCCGCACAGCGCCCGAGGTACGGTGCGTCGAGCGGGACGCGCCCGAAGCTCGGCTTGAGGGTGGCGAGCCCGAGCCACGTCCCGGGGAGCCGGATCGATCCGCCGATGTCCGAGCCGATGTGGATCGGACCGTACCCCGCCGCAGCGGCCGCGCCGGCCCCTGACGACGACCCGCCGGTGGTGAGCGCGGGATCGAGCGGTGACCGGGTGATCCCGTGGCGCGACGACACCCCGGAGGAGAGCATGCCCCAGTCGGGCATGACCGTCGATCCGAGGATGAGCGCACCGGCCTCGGTGAGCCGTTCGGTGATCGGCGCGTCGTGATCGGCCGGTGCCGGGTCGCCGGCGGCGTGGCCCGACGGCATCGGCACCCCGCGCCGGGCGATGTTCTCCTTGATCGTCACCGGCACGCCGTCGAGCGGCCCGCGTGCCTCCCCCGACCTCCACCGCCGGCCGGCGTCGGCCGCGGCCGCACGGGCGGTGTCGAGATCGGTGTGCCACAGGGCGTTGATCGTCGGCTCGCAGGCCGCGATGCGCTCGGCGACCGCGTCGACGACCTCGACGGGGTCGAAGTCCCCGGCGGCGTACCCGGCGGCGAGCGCCTCGCCCGACAGGTCGGCGAGGGTGGTGGCGGGGTCCGGTGCGACCGGGCCGCCGGCGCTGTGCTGTCCCATGGCTCTCCTCGTGTCGTCGGCCCGGAGGCGGGCGGGCACGGGGACGCCCGCGCGGCCGCGCACGGGCTCGGCATGCTCTCCGTCAGTGTAATGGAGACCACACGGACGGCGCCGGGGTCAGCTCCCCTGCAGCGGGAGCTCCGCGACGAGAGCGGAGAGGGCGCGGGCGCGGTGCGACCGGGCGTTCTTCTCCTCCGGTGCGAGCTCGGCGGCGGTCCGGTCGTCGCCGGCGGGCACGAAGATCGGATCATAGCCGAAGCCGTGCGCACCGCGCGGCTCGCGGGCGAGCGCGCCCTCGAACCGGCCGAGGCGCACGAGCTCGGTGCCGTCGGGGTCGACGAAGGCCGCAGCGCACACGAAGGCCGCACCGCGGTGCTCGTCGGGGACGTCGGCGAGCTGGTCGAGGAGCAGGCGGAGGTTCGCGGCATCGTCCCCGTGGCGTCCGGACCAGCGGGCGGAGAAGATCCCGGGGGCCCCGCCGAGCACGTCGACGGCGAGCCCGGAGTCGTCGGCGATTGCCGGCAGTCCGCTCGCGGCCGCGGCCGAGCGGGCCTTGAGCAGGGCGTTCTCCTCGAAGGTCACCCCGGTCTCGACGACCTCGGGCAGGTCGAGCTCGGCTGCGTCGCGCACGCTCACCGGTCGTCCTGCGGCGGACTCGAGGATTGCCGCGAGCTCGGCGCGCTTGCCCGCATTGCGGGTGGCGAGGACGACGGTGTCGATCATCAGCGCTCCGTGGAGGACGCGAGCGCAGCGCGCTGGATCTCGGTCAGCCGGGCGCAGCCGACGGCGGCGAGGTCGAGCATCGTGCCGAGCTCCCCGCGATCGAAGGGCGCTCCCTCGGCGGTGCCCTGCACCTCGACGAAGCTCCCGCTGCCGGTCATCACGACGTTCATGTCGGTCTCGGCGGTCGAGTCCTCCTCGTACGGGAGGTCGAGCACGGCGGTCCCGTCCACGATGCCGACGCTCACCGCTGCGACGGAGTCGACGAGGGGGTCGACGGCCGCAGGGATCCACCCGCGGCTCCGTCCGGTCGAGATCGCATCGGCGAGCGCGACGTAGGCGCCGGTGATCGCGGCGGTGCGGGTGCCCCCGTCGGCCTGGAGGACGTCGCAGTCGAGCTGGAGCGTGTTCTCCCCGAGCTTCTTCATGTCGACCACGGAGCGCAGGGCCCGGCCGATGAGCCGGGAGATCTCGTGGGTGCGGCCGCCGACCTTCCCTTTGATCGACTCGCGGGCATTGCGGGTGTTCGTCGCCCGCGGGAGCATCGCGTACTCCGCGGTCACCCAGCCGGACCCCTGCCCCTTGAGCCAGCGCGGCACGCCCTCGGTGAGCGAGGCTGCGCACAGCACGCGGGTGCGGCCGAACTCGACGAGGACGCTCCCCTCGGCGTGATCGAGCCAGTTGCGGGTGATCGTCACCTCGCGCAGCTCGTCGACTGCGCGTCCGTCGAAGCGGGTCATGGGGTCTCCTCGGGGGTCAGCGGCCTGCGGCCGGAGCGGGGTCGATGGTCCAGGAGGCGCCGGGTGCGGCGACGCCGATCGGGCCGTCGAACTCGCCGGCGGCCTCGGTGCGCACCGTGCCGGTATCGGTCCACGGCGGGATGTGGGTGAGGACGAGGGAGCGGGCGCCGGCGTCGGCGGCGACGCGGCCGGCGCGCAGTCCGGTGAGGTGGATGCCGCGCACGGTGTCGCGGTCCTCCTGGAACGCCGCTTCACAGAGGAAGACGTCGGCTTCGCGGGCGGCGGCGACGAGCGCCTCGCACGCGTCGGAGTCCCCCGAGTAGGTGAGCACGCCGCCGCCCGGGCCGGTCACCCGCAGCGCATAGGCCTCGACCGGGTGGTCGACGAGGAAGGCCTCGATGGAGAAGGGACCGACCGAGAACGATGCGCCGGGTGTGATGTCGTGGAACTCGAACATCGTCGACAGGTCGGTGTCGTGCGCCTGCTCCGCGCAGGGGCTCAGCCCCGGTTCGGTGTGGTAGGCCGCCGTGAGGCGCCGCTCGGTGCCGACCGGACCCCACACCGGGACGCGCTCGCGGCCGCCCCCGGGCTCCCCGGTGTCGAAGTAGAAGTCGGGGTCGTAGCTCCGGTGGACGTAGAGGCCGGTGACGTCGAGGCAGTGGTCGGGGTGGAGGTGGGAGAGGACGACTGCGTCGATCTGCGCCGGTGAGCAGTGCGCCTGGAGCGCGCCGAGCGCACCGCTGCCGAGGTCGAGGAGGATGCGGTGGGTGCGACCGCCGTCGTCGGCCTCGAGAAGGTAGCAGCTCGCGGCGGAGGTGGGGCCGGGGAACGAGCCCGAGGTGCCGATCGCGATCAGCCTCATGTGGGGTCCTCTTCGTCGGTGGGGATGAGGGAGTCGAGCAGGATCCCGGCGAGGCGCTCCTGCGCCCAGGTGAGGAAGTCGTAGACGGTGACGAGCATCGCTTCGCTGTCGGGGAGCTCGTCCTCGCGGGCGTAGAGCTCGTCGAGATCGGCGTCGGTCTCCAGGCCCAGTCGGCTCGCGACGACGAGCCGCACATCGGTGAGGGCGGTGAGCCAGGCGCGCTGGGCGGCGTCGTCGAGGACGATGCGGCCGGAAGCGCCGAGGGAGTGGAGCGCGGTGCGGAGGTTCGCGAGCTTCGACTCCCGGAGATCGAAATCGGTGAGCCGCCGGAACTCCGCCGAGCGCTCCGGATCGTCGGGGTCGACGTCGGGCAGCAGGCGCAGCAGCGCCGGGTCGGTGGGACGGTCGACCGCCTCGCCCATGCCGACGAGACGGGCGAGCTGCTCGGCCTCAGTGAGCCCGTCGGACTCCTGTCGGTCGTCCTCGCCGCCGCCGAGCAGGCCGGCGGTGTCGGAGAACACCGAGACGAAGAGGTTCCTCTCCGCGGTGCTGAGGTCGAGGCGGGCGGTGCCGCGCGGTCCGGGGGTGATCTTCACTCAGCCGTTCCCCCGGTCGGATGGGCGGCAGGCGGCCCACAGGCCGAATCCGTGCATCGCCTGGGTGTCGCGCTCCATCTCCTCGCGGGTCCCGGTCGCGACGACCGATCGGCCGTCCTCGTGGACCTCGTACATGAGCTTCTCGGACTTGAGCCGCGAATAGCCGAAGTAGCTCTGGAAGACATAGGTGACGTAGCTCATGAGGTTGACCGGATCGTTGAACACGATGGTCACCCACGGGTGGTCCGGCCGAGTCCTCGTCCGGTCCTCGACCTCCGGTTCGAGTACGGCCTGGGCACCGTCGGCGGTGGAAGTCACCCGTCCACTCTACGGGATGGCGGAGTGCCGGAACCCCGGAATCCGTGCAATAGGATCGGTCGTATGAGTGATCTCACACCCTCCTCGCCGTCGACGGCGCTCTTCACCGATCATTACGAGCTCACGATGCTCCAGGCCGCGCTCGCGGCGGGCACCGCCGACCGGCGCAGCGTGTTCGAGGTGTTCGGCCGTCGACTCCCCCACGGCCGTCGGTACGGTGTGGTCGCCGGCACCGGCCGGGTGCTCGAGATGCTCCGCGACTTCCGGTTCGGCTCCGCCGAGCTCGAGTTCCTCCGCTCCACCGGGGTGGTCGACGCCGCGACCCTCGACTGGCTCGCCGCCTACCGGTTCGGCGGGACGATCCGCGGCTACGCCGAGGGCGAGGTCTACTTCCCCGGCTCGCCGCTGCTCACCGTGGAGTCGACGTTCGCCGAGGCGGTCGTCCTCGAGACCCTTATCCTGTCCGCGCTCAACTACGACACCGCGGTCGCCTCGGCGGCCTCCCGGATGAGCGGCGCCGCCGGCGATCGGCCGTGCGCGGAGATGGGATCGCGCCGCACCCACGAGGCCGCGGCCGTGGCCGCCGCCCGTGCCTCGGTCATCGCCGGCTTCGCGTCGACCTCGAACCTCGAGGCCGGGCGCCGCTACGGGCTGCGCACGATCGGCACCTCGGCCCACTCGTTCACCCTCCTCCACGACTCGGAGCGCCAGGCCTTCGCCGCGCAGATCGAGTCGCTCGGCCGCGACACCGTCCTGCTCCTCGACACCTACGACGTCGACGCGGCGCTCGACATCGCGATCGAGCTCGCCGGGCCCGAGCTCGGCGGCGTGCGCCTCGACTCCGGCGACCTCGGGATCCAGGCGCACGAGGTGCGCGAGAAGCTCGACTCGCGCGGCGCGACGGGGACGAAGATCACCGTGACGAGCGACCTCGACGAGTACGCGATCGCATCCCTCCAGGCGGCCCCGGTCGACGCCTACGGCGTCGGCACCCGGGTCGTCACCGGATCGGGAGCTCCCACGGCGAGCCTCGTCTACAAGCTCGTCGCCCGCCAGGGCTCCGACGGCACGTGGGTGGCGGTCGAGAAGGCGTCGAAGAACAAGTCCTCGCGCGGCGGGATCAAGCAGGCCGTGCGCAGCTACGACGGCACGATCGCGACCGAGGAGTCGATCGGCGTCCCCGACCTCCCGGCCGACTTCGACGGCCGCCCGCTGCTCGTCGATCTCGTCACCGACGGCACGATCGACGATGCGCTCACCGGAGCCGAGGGCGTGCGGAGGGCGCAGGTGCGCCATGCCGAATCGATCGCCGAGCTCCCCCGCTCGGCCCACCGGCTGCAGGACGGCGAGCCGGCGATCCCGACGGTATACTACTCCGACTGAGCCCCCGGCGCGGGTGCATACGGCGTCCGGGTCGTGCAGGTGCCCGTGCCCACCGGCGCCCTGGGGACGACGCCGCGCTCAGCGACGGCCGACGAACCAGGCCTGGAGCTTCTGGATCCGCGCCTGGATCTGCGCCCGGCTCGCCTGTGCGACCGGCGGGCCGCCCCCGGCGGGGCGGAGCTCGACATGGATCGTGCCGTGCGGCTTGCCGGTCCGCCGCGCCCAGGCGCCGACGAGGCTCTGCAGTTGGGTGCGCTCCTCCTTGAGCGCACGGTGCTCGAGCTCGTCGGTCACCGCCGGTGCCGGTCCGTCGGCCCCGGATCCGTTCGTCCTGCGCTTCGTCTGCTCGGCCTGCCGGGTGCGCAGCAGGGCGGTGACCTGGTCGGGGTCGAGGAGACCGGGAAGTCCGATGAAGTCGAGCTCGTCCTCGGAGCCGACCGCTCCCCCGGCCCCGAACTCGCCGCCGTCGAACAGCACGCGGTCGAAGGATGCCTGGGCATCGAGCGCCTCGAAGGAGCCGAGCAGGTCGTCGGATGCGCTCTCCGCGGCGTTCGCGCGGTCGAGCGCCTCGTCGTCGAAGCTCACCTCCGCGTCGTCCTCGGGGTCGGGGCGCCGATCGAGAGCGTGGTCGCGCTCGGCCTCGAGGGCGTTGGCGAGCGCGAGGAGGATCGGCACGCTCGGGAGGAAGATCGAAGCGGTCTCCCCGCGCTTGCGGGCCCGCACGAAGCGTCCGATCGCCTGCGCGAAGAACAGCGGGGTCGACGAGGAGGTCGCGTACACGCCGACGGCGAGCCGGGGCACGTCCACGCCCTCGGACACCATCCGGACCGCGACCATCCAGCGCCGGTCGGACTCCTGGAACTCCTCGATCCGCCGGCTCGCACCGGCCTCGTCGGACAGCACCACGGTGACCGGTTCCCCGGTGAGCTCCCGGAGCCGCTTCGCATAGGCGCGCGCGGTCTCCTGATCGGTCGCGATGACGAGGCCGCCGGCGTCGGGCACGGTGCGACGGACCTCGGTGAGCCGGCGGTCGGCGGCGGTGAGGACGGCGGGGATCCACTCGCCCTTGGGGTCGAGCGCGGTGCGCCAGGCCTGGGCGTGGATGTCCTTCGTCGCCTCGGCGCCGAGCAGGGCAGTCATCTCGTCACCGGTCTTCGTCCGCCACCGCATCTGCCCGGAGTACGTCATGAAGATCACCGGGCGGACGACGCCGTCCTTGAGGGCGCGGGCGTAGCCGTACGAGTAGTCCGACTGCGAGATCCGGATGCCCTCGTCGTCGGGGGCGTACTCGACGAACGGGATCGGCGAGGTGTCCGAGCGGAACGGCGTGCCGGTGAGCGACAGGCGCCGCCGCGCGGGTTCGAACGCCTCGCGGATCGCATCGCCCCACGACAGGCTGTCGCCGGCGTGGTGGATCTCGTCGAGGATGACGAGCGTGCGGGCGGCGGCGGTGCGGTTGTGGTGGAGCACCGGCTTGGCCGCCACCTGGGCGTAGGTGACCGCGACCCCGTGGTAGCCCGCGCCGTGACGACCCTGGCTGTTCTTGAACCGGGGGTCGAGCCGGATGCCGACGCGGCCGGCGGCGTCCGCCCACTGGGTCTTGAGGTGCTCGGTGGGGGCGACGACGGTGACCCGGTCGACCTTGTGCTGGGCGAGCAGCTCAGCGGCGAGCCGGAGCGCGAAGGTCGTCTTCCCGGCGCCGGGGGTTGCGACGGCGAGGAAATCGCGCGGTTCGGTGCGGAAGTACTGGTCGAGCGCCTCGGCCTGCCACGCACGCAGCTTCCCCGCCGTCCCCCACGCGGCGCGTTCGGGGAATGCGGGTGGCAGGTGCTCGGCCGCTGAGGTGCCAGGGACCCTCTGCGGACCCGTCATCTACTCCTGGGGTCCTTCGGGCATCGACTCGAAGATCTCCTTGCACTTGGGGCACACCGGGAACCGCTCGGGGTCCCGGGTGGGCACCCACACCTTGCCGCACAGGGCGATGAGCGGCGTGCCGGTGACCATGGACTCCATGATCTTCGCCTTGGGCGCGTAGTGCGAGAAGCGTTCGTGGTCGCCGGGCTCGACGAGCTGTTCCTGGGCCTGGCGCTCGATCGTGGCGGCGCCGCCGGACTGCGGAGTGGTTTCGGACATGGGTCCATTCTAGGACTCCTAGACTGGAACGCATGTCCGATCCGCACCGCACGCCCGCGCACCCCGGCCCCCGGTCCGCCGACCTGCCGACCCCGCCAGCGCACCCGGACCCCGGTTCATCAGCCGCTTCGAGCACTCCCGACCGGCCCGGCTTCGTCGACGACTACCGCCGGCTGGCGAGCGGGATCGCCCGGGGTGTCGCGGTTCTCACATGCCTCCGCGCCGGACGGCCCCATGCGATCACCGTCGACTCCTACCTCGACGTGTCGTGGGACCCGCCGACGATGGCGGTGAGCGTCTACACCGGGTCCCGGATGATGGAGTCGCTCGACCTCGTCGATGCGTGCGCGCTCAGCGTGCTCTCCGCGGATCAGAAGGGGACCGCCCAGTGGTTGGGCGAACCCGGCCAGCCGCTGCACGGGCTCCTCGACTCCACCCCCACGCATCCCTCTCCCGGTGGGCTCCCGGTGATCGCCGGCGCCCTCGCGTACTTCGAGCTCCGCATCACCGAGCGGCTCGAGATCGCCACCCACACGCTCCTCGTGGGCGAGGTCCGGGCATGCGGAACGGCCGGCGCCCGCGGCACCGGCCGTCCGCTCGTGCGATTCGGCGACTCCTATGGAACCGTCGTGGGGCGAGACGCCCCGGGTCAGACGACGCCCTGAGCCTTCATCGCCTCGGCGACCCGCACGAAGCCCGCGATGTTCGCCCCGGCGACGTAGTCCCCCGGGGTGCCGTACTGCTCCGCTGCGGCCGCGCAGCGCTCGTGGATGCCCGACATGATCTCGTCGAGCTTGCGCTCGGTGAACGCGAAGTCCCAGCTGTCGCGCGAGGCGTTCTGCTGCATCTCGAGCGCGCTCGTCGCCACGCCACCGGCGTTGGCGGCCTTGCCGGGGCCGAACAGCACGCCGGCCTCGGAGAAGATCCGCACGGCCGCCGGGGTGCACGGCATGTTCGCGCCCTCGGCCACGGCGGTGACGCCGTTCGCCACGAGCGTCCGCGCGGAGTCCTCGTCGAGCTCGTTCTGCGTGGCGCACGGCAGGGCGATGTCGGTGGCGATGTCCCACACGTTCCCGTTCTCGACGAACCGGGCGCTCGGACGGCGGTCGGCGTAGGCGGAGATCCGGAGGCCCTCGGCGAGCTTGACCTCCTTCATCAGCGGGATGTCGATGCCCTCGCGGTCCTCGATGTACCCGGACGAGTCCGACATGCCGATGACGGTCGCACCGAGCGCCTGCGCCTTCTCCGCCGCGTGGATCGCGACGTTGCCGGATCCGGACACGACGACGGACTTGCCGCCGAGGTCGATCCCGCGCACCGCGAGCATCTCCCGGACGAAGAACACGAGGCCGTACCCGGTCGCCTCGGTGCGGACCATCGAGCCGCCGTAGGTCAGGCTCTTGCCGGTGAGCACACCGGCCTCGTAGCGATTGGTGATCCGACGGAACTGCCCGAACATGTAGCCGATCTCGCGCTCGCCCACGCCGATGTCGCCGGCCGGGACGTCGGTGTACTCACCGATGTGCCGGTAGAGCTCCGTCATGAGCGACTGGCAGAAGCGCATGATCTCGAGGTTGCTCTTGCCCTTCGGGTCGAAGTCGGAGCCGCCCTTGCCGCCACCGATCGGCATTCCGGTGAGTGCGTTCTTGAACGTCTGCTCGAACCCGAGGAACTTGATGATGCCCGAGCTCACCGTCGGATGGAACCGCAGCCCGCCCTTGTAGGGTCCGAGCGCGGAGTTGAACTCGACGCGGTAGGCGCGGTTGATCTGCACCACGCCGTTGTCGTCGATCCACGGAACGCGGAAGATGATCTGGCGCTCCGGCTCGCACAGCCGCTCCACCGCAGCGAGGTGGAGGTACTCGGGGTGCTTGTCGACGACGGCACCGAGGGAGTGGAGCACTTCGTGTGCGGCCTGGTGGAACTCGGATTCCCCCGGGTTCCGTCGCAGGACCGTGTCGAAGATCGGCTGGAGAGAAGTATGCAGTGACATGAGTGCTATCGTATGCGCCCCGGTGGGCGGTCCATGACGGCGGCCACCCTTCGAGACCCGCCCGAGCCGCAGACAGTGCTCGTTCACCGCCTCCGCGGAGTAGTACGGACACTGGCTGCACTGATGACACGGGTGTTACTGCATGCAACGAAGGAGCATCGTCTGCACGGGGTCCACGATCGCCGTCCTCACGCAGTGAACGAGGCATCGACTGCAGGGACGGCACGAGGCCCGCTGCACGCAGTGAGCGAACACCGCCTCCACGGGCGGCACGAGGCCCGCTGCACGCAGTGAGCGAACACCGCCTCCACGGGCGGCACGGGTGCCGCGGTCAGTGCAGACAGACGCATCGACCGCCGTGCCCGCAGACGCTGAATGGAATCACGGGACCGAGCGACCGCATTCGCAGTCGTTGCCCGTGCCACGAGCGAACAGCTAAGAACACCCGCTCGAAACCACAGATCCACTCGCGGTTCGCAGTCCGCTGCTCATGCGATCGGCGCATGCACATCCGCGCCTCCGCCAGCCAACAACGCCACCGCAAGCCGCCGTACTGCGGGGTATCTGCTGATCTGCGGGTTATTGCGCGCAGATCAGCAGATACCCCGCAGTACACATGGTGCGTTCACGCCCAGCACGTGCAATCCTTCCGTGGACGACCAGTCGGCAGTCCCGGCCGCTGCGGAAGATCTGAAAGTGGTCCCGCTCAGCCAGGCCGGCGCACGGTCACCGAGGAAGGCCCAGCGAGGACAGTGTTCGATGACCGTGGAAGAGCGGTCAGAGAGCTGCCGGATGACGGCAGAGCAGCCAGAAATTGGCCACCCGACGAAGGTTGACGATCGGCGCCCGCGCCGGGGCCACTCGGGAACGACGCCGACCAGCGCAAAGAATCGATGAGACTGCAGGAACCAATCCCCACATACGCGCTCAGCACGTCATCGCCGACGAAGACGTGAATGACCACCGAAGAAAGGAATGAATGGGCCGGGCGAAGACGGAGACCGAACCGGGGGTGCGTGACGCAACGGGCGTGAATGACCGAAGGCCCCGAGACTGTGTCTCGGGGCCTTCGTCACATCAATTGCGGCGGTGTCTTACTCTCCCACACCCTGTCGAGTGCAGTACCATCAGCGCTGGCAGGCTTAGCTTCCGGGTTCGGAATGGGACCGGGCGTTTCCCTGCCGCTATGACCACCGCAAAACTATGGGGAACACGGCGGGCGTGTTCGTTCTGCGGAACCCCCGACACGTGGTGTGGGGGTGTCGTATGTGTGGACGCGAGCGTGTCTCCACCCGGCCGGCTTACCGGCGGGGGTGGTGTGTGCACAGTGATGGTGTGTGTGCTTGTGTTACCCGACCCGAACACACCCGGAAATAGGGTGGTGGGTGAGTGATCGGCGTATTAGTACCAGTCAGCTCCACGCATTGCTGCGTTTCCACATCTGGCCTATCAACCCCATAGTCTGTAGGGCGCCTCAAT
The DNA here is from genome assembly GCF_900184225.1 of Brevibacterium ihuae. NCBI lineage: Bacteria > Bacillati > Actinomycetota > Actinomycetes > Micrococcales > Brevibacteriaceae > Brevibacterium > Brevibacterium ihuae. Next base: position 1,148,938 of record NZ_FXWZ01000002.1, read on the forward strand.
GGAAATCTCATCTTGAAGCAGGCTTCCCGCTTAGATGCTTTCAGCGGTTATCCTTTCCGAACGTAGCCAACCAGCCATGCACCTGGCGGTACAACTGGCACACCAGAGGTTCGTCCGTCCCGGTCCTCTCGTACTAAGGACAGCCCTTCTCAAATTTCCTACGCACGCAGCGGATAGGGACCGAACTGTCTCACGACGTTCTAAACCCAGCTCGCGTACCGCTTTAATGGGCGAACAGCCCAACCCTTGGGACCGACTACAGCCCCAGGATGCGACGAGCCGACATCGAGGTGCCAAACCATGCCGTCGATATGGACTCTTGGGCAAGATCAGCCTGTTATCCCCGAGGTACCTTTTATCCGTTGAGCGACCGCGATTCCACAATCCACGGCCGGGTCACTAGTCCCAGCTTTCGCTCCTGCTCGACACGTCCGTCTCACAGTCAAGCTCCCTTGTGCACTTACACTCGACACCTGATTGCCAACCAGGCTGAGGGAACCTTTGGGCGCCTCCGTTACTCTTTGGGAGGCAACCGCCCCAGTTAAACTACCCATCAGGCACTGTCCCTGAACCCGATCAGGGTCCGAAGTTAAGGAATCCACTATGGCCAGAGTGGTATTTCAACGATGACTCCACACACACTGGCGTGCATGCTTCACAGTCTCCCACCTATCCTACACAAGCCACACCGAACACCAATACCAAACTGTAGTGAAGGTCTCGGGGTCTTTCCGTCCTGCTGCGCGTAACGAGCATCTTTACTCGTAGTGCAATTTCGCCGAGTTCGTGGTTGAGACAGTGGAGAAGTCGTTACGCCATTCGTGCAGGTCGGAACTTACCCGACAAGGAATTTCGCTACCTTAGGATGGTTATAGTTACCACCGCCGTTTACTGGGGCTTAAATTCTCCGCTTCGAACCGAAGTTCTAACAGGTCCTCTTAACCTTCCAGCACCGGGCAGGCGTCAGTCCGTATACATCGTCTTACAACTTCGCACGGACCTGTGTTTTTAGTAAACAGTCGCTTCTCCCTGGTCTCTGCGGCCACCACCAGCTCCGAGAAGCATGTTCTCATCACCGGGATGGCCCCCCTTCTCCCGAAGTTACGGGGGCATTTTGCCGAGTTCCTTAACCACGATTCTCTCGATCGCCTTAGTATTCTCTACCTGACCACCTGAGTCGGTAATAGGGTACGGGCGGCTAGAACCTCACGTCGATGCTTTTCTCGGCAGCATAGGATCACCGGATCACCCACCAGATGTGGGTGCCCATCAGCTCTCAGGCACATGACAGACGGATTTACCTACCTGTCGCCCTACGACCTTAGACCACGACAACCATCGCGCGGCCCGGCTACCTTCCTGCGTCACACCTGTTAACACGCTTACCTACTACACATTCAGGTCCCACCCTCAACCGTGCACCCGTCCCGAAGGACAGGAGACAGTCTCGGCCGGTTAGTATCACATGCCTCGGTATTGGCGGTTCTTCGCCGGTACGGGAATATCAACCCGTTGTCCATCGACTACGCCTGTCGGCCTCGCCTTAGGTCCCGACTTACCCAGGGCGGATTAGCCTAGCCCTGGAACCCTTGGTCATCCGGCGGACGGGTTTCTCACCCGTCTTTCGCTACTCATGCCTGCATTCTCACTCGTATAGCCTCCACCACTGGATCACTCCGCAGCTTCACCGGCCACACGACGCTCCCCTACCCAATACCACAACTCAACCAACCGGACATGCCGGCGGCTCATCACACGTGGTATTGCCACAACTTCGGCGGTGTACTTAAGCCCCGCTACATTATCGGCGCGGAATCACTTGACCAGTGAGCTATTACGCACTCTTTCAAGGGTGGCTGCTTCTAAGCCAACCTCCTGGTTGTCTTCGCAACTCCACATCCTTTCCCACTGAGCACACGCTTAGGGGCCTTAGTTGGTGGTCTGGGCTGTTTCCCTCTCGACTACGAAGCTTATCCCCCGCAGTCTCACTGCCACGCTTACACTTACCGGCATTCGGAGTTTGGCTGACGTCAGTAACCCGGTGGGGCCCATCAGCCATCCAGTAGCTCTACCTCCGGCAAGCAACACGCAACGCTGCACCTAAATGCATTTCGGGGAGAACCAGCTATCACAGAGTTTGATTGGCCTTTCACCCCTAACCACAGGTCATCCCCTCCATTTTCAACTGAAGTGGGTGCGGGCCTCCACACGCTCTTACACGTGCTTCACCCTGCCCATGGCTAGATCACTCCGCTTCGGGTCTAGGACACGCGACTGGGACGCCCTATTCGGACTCGCTTTCGCTACGGCTTCCCCACCAGGGTTAACCTCGCCACGCACCGCTAACTCGCAGGCTCATTCTTCAAAAGGCACGCCATCACCCCGAAAGGCTCTGACGGCTTGTAAGCACATGGTTTCAGGTACTATTTCACTCCCCTCCCGGGGTACTTTTCACCATTCCCTCACGGTACTCTCCGCTATCGGTCATCAGGGAGTATTTAGCCTTACCAGGTGGTCCTGGCAGATTCACACGGGATTACACGAGTCCCGTCCTACTCGGGAACCATCACACACAGCCGGCACACGTTTCGTCTACGGGACTCTCACCCACTCCGGTCAGGCTTCCCAACCTGTTCGACTACACACACCACAACCATGCCCAGGGAATGCAGACCCCGGACGGATAGCCCCACAACACCGCACATGCAACGCCTGCACGCTTGACACACACACGGTTTAGGCTCTTCCGCTTTCGCTCGCCACTACTCACGGAATCATTCTTATTTTCTCTTCCTGTGGGTACTGAGATGTTTCACTTCCCCACGTTCCCCCCACACACCCTATATATTCAGATGCGGGTCACGACACATGACATGTCGCGGGGTTCCCCCATTCGGACACCCTCGGATCACCGTTCGTTTACCAACTCCCCGAGGCTTATCGCAGGTTACAACGTCCTTCATCGGCTCCTGATGCCAAGGCATCCACCATGCGCTCTTGAACACTCACACACACCCCCACGCAGCCGAAACCACGCACCGGGCGCATCCGAGTCGGATAACACAAGAAACACAACAACAAAATCACACAGAACACCCCACACACATATGCGCGCAGGATGTCCAGATACTCGCGTCCACTATACGATTCTCAAACAACCAGCAGACCCCACCCCGCACACCGACCCGAAGGCCGGCACGGCAGCAGGACCGCCATCCACAGAAAAACACCCACCCACAAACGTGGGGGCCTGTTCTCCCAGGACCCAACAGCGTGTCCGTCCCCCACCCACCAGCAGCACACAGGCCACCGACAGGCAGGCACCACCCCCAGGACCCGAAGACCCCGAAGGCAGCAGTTCTTATGATGTTCCACCCATGAGCAACCACCCCGCACACACATGGCACGGGCATGGCAACACTGAAATGTGTTCGCTCCTTAGAAAGGAGGTGATCCAGCCGCACCTTCCGGTACGGCTACCTTGTTACGACTTAGTCCCAATCACCAGTCCCACCTTCGACGGCTCCCCCCACAAGGGTTAGGCCACCGGCTTCGGGTGTTACCGACTTTCGTGACTTGACGGGCGGTGTGTACAAGGCCCGGGAACGTATTCACCGCAGCGTTGCTGATCTGCGATTACTAGCGACTCCGACTTCACGTAGTCGAGTTGCAGACTACGATCCGAACTGAGACCGGCTTTCTGGGATTCGCTCCGCCTCACGACATCGCAACCCTCTGTACCGACCATTGTAGCATGCGTGAAGCCCAAGACATAAAGGGCATGATGATTTGACGTCATCCCCACCTTCCTCCGAGTTGACCCCGGCAGTCTCCTATGAGTTCCCACCATCACGTGCTGGCAACATAGAACGAGGGTTGCGCTCGTTGCGGGACTTAACCCAACATCTCACGACACGAGCTGACGACAACCATGCACCACCTGTACACCAGCCCAAAGGGCTGAACCATCTCTGGCACATTCCGGTGTATGTCAAGCCTTGGTAAGGTTCTTCGCGTTGCATCGAATTAATCCGCATGCTCCGCCGCTTGTGCGGGCCCCCGTCAATTCCTTTGAGTTTTAGCCTTGCGGCCGTACTTCCCAGGCGGGGCACTTAATGCGTTAGCTACGGCGCGGAATCCGTGGAATGGACCCCACACCTAGTGCCCAACGTTTACGGCATGGACTACCAGGGTATCTAATCCTGTTCGCTCCCCATGCTTTCGCTCCTCAGCGTCAGTTACAGCCCAGAGTCCCGCCTTCGCCACCGGTGTTCCTCCTGATATCTGCGCATTTCACCGCTACACCAGGAATTCCAGACTCCCCTACTGCACTCTAGTTCGCCCGTACCCACTGCACGCGCAAGGTTGAGCCTTGCGTTTCCACAGCAGACGCGACAAACCACCTACGAGCTCTTTACGCCCAATAATTCCGGACAACGCTTGTACCCTACGTATTACCGCGGCTGCTGGCACGTAGTTAGCCGGTACTTCTTCTGCAGGTACCGTCACCCGAAGGCTTCTTCCCTACTGAAAGAGGTTTACAACCCGAAGGCCGTCATCCCCCACGCGGCGTCGCTGCATCAGGGTTTCCCCCATTGTGCAATATTCCCCACTGCTGCCTCCCGTAGGAGTCTGGGCCGTGTCTCAGTCCCAGTGTGGCCGGTCGCCCTCTCAGGCCGGCTACCCGTCGTCGCCTTGGTAGGCCATCACCCCACCAACAAGCTGATAGGCCGCGAGCCCATCCCCAACCGAAAAACTTTCCACCACCACTCCATGCGGAGAATGGTCATATCCGGTATTAGACCCAGTTTCCCAGGCTTATCCCAGAGTCAGGGGCAGGTTACTCACGTGTTACTCACCCGTTCGCCACTCATCCACCCACAGCAAGCTGCAGGCTTCAGCGTTCGACTTGCATGTGTTAAGCACGCCGCCAGCGTTCGTCCTGAGCCAGGATCAAACTCTCCATAAGAAAAATACAATCCCAGCCAAAAGAAAAAGACAGAGAAACAAAACAAAATTCTGCTACTCCACCAAATTTTCAATCAACCAGTAAAACAAAAAACTGGCATCACAAAAACAAACAAACACGCTATTGAGTTCTCAAAGAACAGACGCA